>DQVI01000188.1 GCA_015661825.1 Novosphingobium capsulatum | reverse complement strand
GCTCGTCCGTCAGCCAATACAGGTCGCTCATGATCAGTCTCCTCGCGGAGCCTGAATCACATCAGCGCATGCCAATCAATGGGTCCTGAGCCTAGTCACTGTTGCCGACCTGTCCTGCTCTCGAGTCCGAACCATAGTTACACATCGGCACAACAACGATGCCAGTGCGATAATTTATGGCCATCTCAGAGACGGACTTCGCACATTACGTATACAGCAAGGCGGAAGGTGACACCATTTCACGGGCAAGCTCCGGAAGGGGCGACAATCGACCGGGCATATGCTCGATCGAACGGGAAACCCAGACTTGAAGGAATGGATACTTGCGCAAGAAGACGGCAATGATCGCTTCGCTCGCAGCTCTCGGCTTCCTCGCCGTCAGTGCCGGACCGGTGCTGGCGGACGGGATGCCGCCGGGCATGCCCGATCTTGAGGAGACCCTCAAGGCCAGGCCGGCGCCTGCCCAGCCCGATCCTGCCCACATGCAGGGCATGGCTCACGGTAAGGAGCAGATGCACGGCCAGATGATGCAGGGCCATCGAATGGCGATGCGGGATTCGCAGGACCAGGACGGCGCCTCCGGCATGTCACACAGGTCGGACGGTGGTTGCTGACCCTGCCATCATTCCATCAGACGACAAGGTTGACGGACAAGATCATGGCCGCTTTCAACCGAAGCCTTGGTCCGCCGTTCCCACGGCGGGCCAATCGCTTTTCTGGCCGGTCTCAGGACGAGAAAACCAGGCCGGGTCACATTTTTGATCGATCCCGGATCATCATTTTACGCGCCTGCTCCAGCAGGCACACGGCCGATCGGATTTCGATTCGTAACTTACGTATACAGACAGCGTCTCGCTAGCAGCATTGAAGCTTCGGAATTGCCGGGATCGGAACGTCGATCGGGCAACAGGAAGAACACTCGGAGACCCTCAATGCGACAGACGACATTTCTCGCGGCGCCCGTCAGCCTCTTCGCGACGCTAACCTTCGCCGCCGGCACCGCTCTCGCCCAGTCGACGCCCGCGCCCGCGCAGGCTGCGCCGGCCCATGCCCACCAGCAGGGCATGGATCATGGCGGGCAGCAGATGCACGATCAGATGATGAAGGATCATCAGGCCGGCGCGCAGAAGCAGCAGGGGCAACCGGCCCAGCAGGATCAACAGGGCATGTCGGGGATGGCCGGCATGTCCGGCGGCTCGCCTGCATCGAACGGCTCGGGCATGGCCGGTAAGGCGAAGAGTGGCTGCTGCAAGATGCCGATGAAGAAGGCCAAGCCGGCGGCGAAGAAGAAGACCGCCAAGCCCATGGCCGACAAGCCGATGAGCGACATGTGAGGTTTCCAGCCCCGAGAACAGACCCCAGGGGCTGAGGGCTCGCCGTTCCCCCGCGGCGGGCCAGTTCTTTGACGATGCCCAGCGTCGCCCCGTGCTCCCAGCTTTCAAAACCGGGTCCGAGCGTCTGACTTGACAGAGGAAACAGCGATGCGAAAACATCTTGGCGTCGGTGCTGCTGTTGGCTTTCTGCTCTTTGGCAGCACGCCGCTCCTCGCACAGGGTATCGGCCATAGCTTGTTCATGCGCGGCAAGATCGTCCGTATGGATGCGGGCGGCACAGTGGCCTGCCTGGGTAAGGCCGATGGCGCGCACATCGGGCAGATACTCGAAGTCTATCACGCAACGCCGCGCCACCGCCGTCTTGTCGGTCATGTCGAAGTCGACCAGATTTTCGACGACCATTATGCTCATTTCCGCGTGAGGGACGGGACGCTTCAGAAAGGCGATTGGGTGAGCCTAAAGCGCGTCCGGGCGTAACGCCAGAATTGGAATGCCAAGCGCCGCCCTCGCCAAAAGAAGACTCGGCCGAGTAACGCCTGTCTCGGCATAATTCCGATCAGGCGTGCGCGAATACGTTCAGGAGTCGATGAATATTCATCGGCTCTGTTGGCGTGTCTGACCCTCAAGCCCGCGACCCCGATACCAGACTACCTTCTGCGGAACTTACTTATAGGCCACCCGGGCAAAGAGATTACTCCGTCAGGCCATCGATAGAGATGGAGTCAGGTTATGTTCGAGAAGGCGATCGGGACCATTAACGCGGCGGCCTCCTTCCGACACCGCTATGATAATTTCATCGGAGGCCGCTGGAGCGCTCCTGCGGGCGGCGAGTATTTCGCCGACACGAGCCCGATCAATGGCGCCCAGATCGCAGAGTTCGCGCTGTCGACGCCGGAAGATGTCGAGCGCGCGCTCGATGCGGCGCACGCCGCCAAGGATCAATGGGCAAGGATCGCGCCCGCCGAACGCGCCAGGATTCTCAATCGCGTCGCCGACCGGCTCGAAGACAATCTGGAGTTGCTGGCACTTGCCGAGACGATCGACAATGGCAAGCCGATCCGCGAGACGCGCGCTGCCGACGTGCCGCTCGCGATCGACCATTTCCGCTACTTCGCCGGCTGCATCCGGGCGGAGGAAGGCGGCATCTCGACGATCGATGCGGACACCATCGCCTATCATTTCCGCGAGCCGCTCGGCGTCGTCGGCCAGATCATCCCGTGGAACTTCCCGCTGCTGATGGCGGCGTGGAAGATCGCCCCGGCGCTGGCGGCGGGCAACTGCACCGTCATCAAACCCGCATCCCAGACGCCGCTCACCTTGCTGATGTTCGCCGAGCTCACCGCCGACATCCTGCCGCCCGGCGTGCTCAATGTCGTTACCGGCCCGGGACGGACCGTTGGCCAGGCGATCGCCGCCAATCCGCGCATCGCCAAGGTCTCGTTCACCGGCGAGACCGTCACCGGCAAGCAGATCATGCACGCCGCGGCGGACCATCTGATCCCCCAGACGATGGAGCTTGGCGGCAAGTCGCCCAACATCTTCATGGCGGACGTGCTCGACGAGGACGATGCCTTCTTCGACAAGGCGCTCGAAGGCTTTACTTTGTTCGCCTTCAACAAGGGCGAGGTCTGTACCTGCCCGTCGCGCGCCCTGATCCATGAGTCGATCTTCGACCGCTTCATCGAGCGCGCCGTGGCGCGCGTCGCCGCGATCCGCCAGGGCGATCCGCTCGACCCGTCGGTCCAGGTCGGCGCGCAGGCGTCGGAGGACCAGCTCCACAAGATCCTGGGCTATATCGATATCGGCAAGGCCGAGGGCGCGCAGTGTCTGGTCGGTGGCGCCAGGGCGCTGCCGGGCGGTGCGCTCGACCAGGGCTATTTCGTGCAGCCGACCGTGTTCGTGGGTCAGAACCACATGCGCATCTTCCAGGAGGAGATCTTCGGTCCCGTCCTGTCGGTCACCACGTTCAAGACGGTCGAGGAGGCGATCGCACTTGCCAATGACACCGCCTACGGTCTTGGCGCGGGCGTCTGGACCCGGAGCGGCAACACCGCCTACCGGCTCGGCCGCGCGATCGAGGCCGGGCGGGTCTGGACCAACTGCTATCATCAGTACCCCGCCCATGCCGCCTTCGGCGGATACAAGGCATCGGGCTTCGGGCGTGAAAACCACCGGATGATGCTCGATCATTATCAGCAGACCAAGAATCTGCTCGTCTCCTATGACGAGCACGCGCTCGGCCTATTCTGACCCCCCGCTTAAAAGGAGAAACGGACATGGCGAAAACCATGAAGGCGGCGGTCGTCCGCGAATTTGGCAAGCCCCTGGTCATCGAGGACGCGCCGATCCCGACGGTCGGCCCCGGGCAGGTCCTGGTCAAGATTGCGGCAACCGGCGTGTGCCATACCGACCTGCACGCGGCAGAAGGGGACTGGCCGGTCAAGCCCAACCCGCCCTTCATTCCTGGCCATGAGGGCGTCGGGCATGTCGCCGCCGTTGGTGCCGGCGTCACCCATGTGAAGGAAGGCGACCGGGTCGGTGTGCCCTGGCTCTACACCGCCTGCGGGCACTGCGTGCATTGCCTGGGTGGCTGGGAGACGCTTTGCCACGAACAGCAGAACACCGGCTATTCGGTCAATGGCAGCTTTGCCGAATATGTCCTCGCCGATCCCAACTATGTTGGTCACCTTCCCGACAATGTCGACTTCCTCGACATTGCGCCGATCCTCTGCGCGGGCGTCACCGTCTACAAGGGATTGAAGGCCACCGAGGCCCGACCCGGCGAGTGGGTGGTCGTCTCCGGCATTGGTGGGCTCGGCCACATGGCGGTGCAATATGCCCGAGCCATGGGTCTCAATGTGGCCGCGGTCGACATCGACGATAGCAAGCTCGACCTCGCTACACGCCTTGGCGCCACACTGACGGTCAACGCGCGCAACGAGGACCCTTCGGCAGCGCTCAAGAAAGCCATTGGCGGCGCGCACGGGGCGCTGGTGACCGCCGTTTCGCCCAAGGCGTTCCAGCAGGCGCTCGGCATGGTCCGGCGCGGCGGCACGGTCGCGCTCAACGGCCTGCCGCCGGGCGACTTCCCGTTGTCGATCTTCGACACCGTGCTGAACGGCATTACCGTGCGCGGCTCGATCGTCGGCACGCGGCTCGATCTGCTCGAGGCACTGGCGTTCGCCGGCGAGGGCAAGGTCAAGGCCACGGTCCATGCAGACAAGCTGGAGAACATCAACGACGTCTTCTCCCGCATGCATCATGGCGACATCGAGGGCCGGATCGTCCTCGACCTCGCCTGAAGCCGACTTCGCGAAAGTACAGTTCATGTCTCCCTTACATATCCGGCCGATCGCGCGGCGCCGTTTCGTCCAGGGGCTGGCGATCGGCGGCGCGGTCGCCGGTTTCGCCCCGGCGCTTCTCGCGCGATCCGCACCAACCTTGCCCGCTGAGCTGAGCGGGACCGAGTTCGACCTCGAGATCGCCGAGCTGCCGGTCAACTTCACCGGCAAACGCCGTATCGCGACCGCCGTGAACGGCAGCGTGCCCGCGCCGGTCCTGCGCCTGCGCGAAGGCGACACGGTCACGCTGCGCGTACGCAACGGCCTCAAGGAGATGTCGAGCATCCATTGGCACGGCATCATCGTGCCGGCGGAGATGGACGGCGTGCCCGGCATCAGCTTTGCCGGCATCGCGCCGGGCGAGACCTTCACCTATCGCTTCGAGGTCCGCCAGAGCGGAACCTACTGGTATCACGCTCACACGCTCGCCGAGCAGACGGGACTCTATGGAGCGATCATCGTGGAGCCAAAACAGGTGCCGACGGCGCGGGCGCCCGATCGCGACTATTGCATCGTGCTCAGCGACTGGTCGGACGAGCCGCCGCTGCAGATCTTCCTCAATCTCAAGAAGCAGAGCAGCTACTATAATTTTGCGCAGCCGACCGCCGGCGATTTCCTCAAGGATGTCGGCACCATGGGCTTGGGCAAGGCGCTCGAGCGGCGGCGGATGTGGAACAGCTCGCGGATGAACCCGACCGACTACAGCGATGTCTCTGCCGCGACCTACACCTATCTGATGAACGGCGCGCCGCCCGCCGGCAACTGGACCGGTATCGCCGCGCCCGGCGAGCGCGTGCGCCTGCGCTTCGTCGGCGCGGGGACGGCGACGTTCTTCGACGTGCGGATCCCCGGGGTCGAGCTGACGGTCGTATCGACCGACGGGCAGCCGGTCGAGCCGGTCACGGTCGAGGAATTCCGGATCGGCCCGGGCGAGACCTACGACGTCGAGTTCACCATGCCCGAGGGCGGCGCCCGCACCATCTTCGCGCAGGCGATCGATCGGAGCGGCTATGCGCGTGGCACGATCGCACCGGCCCCGGGCATGGCGGCAGCCGTGCCGCCGCTCGATGCCCGGACCTGGCTCGAGCCGGTCGACATGATGGGCGCGATGGCGACGATGGGCGCAATGGGAGGCGACGCGCATGCCGGGCACGGCATGACCGAGATGCCGGCCAGGGCACGGCACGCCCGCACCGAATATGGCGCCAATACCGACATGCGCGTCGACTATCCGCGCACCAATCTCGACGATCCCGGCGCCGGGCTGCGCGGGCGCGGCTGGCGCGTGCTGACGCTGGCCGATCTGCGCACGCCGGGCGGCGATCCCGACCCGCGCGAGCCCGAGCGCGACATCGAGCTGCATCTGACGGGCAATATGGAACGGTTCATCTGGTCGCTCGACGGCATCAAGCTCAACGATTCCAGGCCGCTTCATTTCAAGCCAAACGAGCGGCTGCGCGTCACCTTCGTCAACGACACGATGATGGCGCATCCGATGCATCTGCACGGCATGTGGAGCGATGTCGAAGGCCCGGACGGCGCCTTCCAGGTCCGCAAGCATACGGTGGTGGTCCAGCCCGCCCAACGGGTGAGCTTCCGCGTCACCGCCGACGCCATGGGCCGATGGGCCTTCCATTGCCATCTGCTCTATCACATGGCGGCCGGCATGTTCCGGGAGGTGGTGGTCGCATGATCCGGATTTTCCCCTCGCGCGGCATCGCTCTTGGCGCTGCCCTCTTCCTGGCGCCGGCGATCACGGCCCCCGCCCTCGCGCAGGATGCCTCGCCCCCGTCGCCCGCCACCACCCCTGCCCAAACGGCCACTCCCGCTCCGCATACTCCTTCCGCGCAAGGCTCTCAGGACCATGCGGGCATGGACATGCCGGGCATGGATATGACCGACACGAAGGCGTCCGGTAACGGCGCCACGATGGACATGGGCTCGATGCAGGGCGGCCAGGCCCCGCCGGACGCGCGCAACTCGGACGATTATGCCGACGGCTACCGCAACTCGACGCTGCCGGGCTATGAGATGGCCGACAAGCTCTCAATCCCCAAGATACTTGTCGATGAGCTTGAGTTCACCAGCGGCAACGAGGGTCAGGGCGTGGGCTGGACCGTGCTCGTCACCAAGGGTCAGGACAATGACAAGCTCTGGCTGCGCAGCCAGGGGCTCAAGAACTCCCGCGACCAACGTCTCGATCCGGAGAGCAGCGTCGAGGCGCTGTGGTGGCACAGCAAGAACCCGTTCTGGGGCACGCTGCTCGGGGTCAGGCAGGATCTCGGCAAGGGTGCGACCACCTGGCTGGCCGCCGGCGTCGAGGGACTGGCGCCCTATTGGTTCGACGTCCAGCTCACCGGCTATGTAGGAACCGATGGGCGTCTCGCGGCGCGCGCCAAGGCGTCCTATGAGGTCTTGTTCACCAATCGGTTGATCCTTACGCCGCAGGTGGAGACCAATATCTATTCGAAGCGGTCGAGCGATCGGCAGCTCGGCAGCGGCTTCAGCAATGTCGAGCTGAGCGGACGGTTGCGCTACGAGGTGTCGCGCAAGTTCGCGCCCTATATCGGCTTCGTCTGGGAGCGCGCATTTGACGGCACGGCCGATTTCCGTCGCCTGCGCGGGGAAGGGCCTTCCGAACACAGGCTGGTGATCGGCTTGCGCGCCTGGTGGTGATCCGCGGATGGCCACTCGAGGGGTCGACCGCGAACGCGCCGCGTGACAAGGCTGGATCGCAAGCCAACGGTCGCTGGCCGGCCTCCTTTTTCGTCTTGTTGCTCGCGGCGGCTGCGGCGTCGGCGGGACAGACGGCCATTCTCGCCTTCCTTCCGGCACTGGTCGACCCGGCTCGTGGCGCGCTATCGTCAAGCGCTCATGATTTTCATGTCGCGAGCCTGACCGCGGTCCATCCCCTGGCAGCCTTGCTGGCGGCGCCGCTCTGGGGCTGGATCGCGGACCGGGTCGACTATCGGGCGATGTTGCGCGCAGCGCTGGTCATCCTCGCCCTGGTGACCGCGCCGATCGGCCTCGTCGGGCTGCCTGAGCTTTATGCATTGCGCCTGGTGGCGGGGATGGCGTCGGCCGCCATCATACCGTTGGGCTTGCTCTGCGCGAGCTTTGCCGCAAACGAGCGCGCGGACCAGGCGCGGCGCTTCACCTGGCTGACCGCCTTCTTGTTTCTGGGCGATCTCGCCGGTCCGCTGGTGGCGGAGGTCTCGGCCGCGATCCTGCCCCGCGCTCCCCTCATGATCCTCGCTTTCGGCATCGGTGCCGTCGGGGCGGCGCTTTGCGCCGTGCGTCTGCCGCGCTGGTGTGCACCTTGCATCGATGGCGGAGACCTGCCCGCGCCGACGCTCGGCGCGACGCTGATCCTGCTTTTCGTCACGATCGTCGCGGGCGGCGGGCTGGCGGCGATGCATGTCAATCTCCTGGTGACGCGGAGCGTCATTTCGCTGAGCCGCGAAGAGATCGCCTGGATGCTCAGTCTCTGCGGATTGGGCATGCTGGCAGCACAGATCTTCCATGCGAGGCTCGATTGGCTGGTGACCATGCCGAGGCGGCTTGCGGGGCTGACGCTCGGCCTGCTGGCTGCGGCGCTCTTCCTGTTCCCTGTCGCCGCGAGCATGGCCGAACTCAGTGGGATCATCGTTGCTGCCGGCTGGAGCTCGGCAACCCTTCGATTGGTCACCAGCTTCTGGATCAGCGGTGCGGCAGCCCCTTCGGGTCTGAAGCTCGGTCTCCAGCATTCCGCCGCCAGCATCGGGCAGGCGCTCGCGCCGCTGGCGATCGCCGTCGTCGCTCCCGGGGCGCAGCACTTAGTCTTGTGGGGGATTGGTGGTCTGTCGCTGGCGCTGCTTGTGTCCTTGCCGCTCGCCTGGAGGCCGCGCGCCATCGTGAAATCTTCAGCGTGATGAGGGGTAGGGGGCATCAATGCGTATAGATCATTAGGAACCCTATCGCATGCTTCCGGGAGCCGTTCATGAAGACCCGTCTTTCTGCCGCCTTGCTGTTCCTCGCCCTGCCCGGCGCAGCGCTTGCGGCGAATGATGTCGTCGTCCACCGGGACCCGGGTTGTGGATGCTGTGAGAAGTGGGCCCAGGCGCTTCGCGCGAAGCTGGGCCGCACGGTCGTCATGCGCGACGATGCGTCGCGCGGGGCGCTTCAGCGGAGGGCCGGCATGCCGGGCACGCTGGCATCCTGCCACAGCGCGATGGTTGATGGCTATCTGATCGAGGGCCATGTCCCGGTCGCCGATATCAAGCGCCTGCTGGCAACCCGTCCCGTAGGCGTCAGAGGCATTGCGGTGGCGGGGATGCCGATCGGCTCGGAGGGCATGGAAGTGGCAGGCGCCGCCCGCCAACCCTATGCGGTGGTGTCGTTCGGCAGTTCGGGCCAGAAGGTCTTCGCGCGGCATTGATCACGCACGCCTCGGCTCTCGCTGGTGATTTCCTGTTTGAATGACTGGGACTTGCTCGCCCCCACCTGTATAGTCATTTGATGCATGCTCCCGCTCGCCCCCATAGCCGCGCATCCGCTCCCCGGACGAAAGCTGCTTCTGTGGGCGAACCCGCGGTCGACGCTGCCGGTGCGGAGAAGCAACCTCGCTATGTGGCGATCAAAGACAGCATTTTCGAGGACATCCGGGAAGGTCGCCTGAAGCCCGGCGACCAGACGCCGTCAGAGGCCGAGCTCGTCGAGACGTTCAAAGTCTCGCGCATGACCGCAAACCGGGCGTTGCGGGAACTGCAATCGGCCGGTGTCGTGGTACGGCGGGCGGGGCGGGGCAGCTTTGTCGCCGAGCCCCGGCCGATCGGGCAGCTGATCGAGATCCGCAACATCGCGGAGGAGGTGCGCGGCAGGGGCCACGCCTATCGCGCGCGCGTCATTTATAATATCGAGATACGGGCTGATGCGGAAAGGGCAGCTCTGCTGGAAGTCGGCTTGGGCACGCGCCTCTTCCATTCGCTTATCGTCCATCACGAGACCGAATTCCCAATTCAGGTCGAGGAGCGCTTTGTGCTGGCATCTGCTGCGCCACGCTACGAAGAGAGGGATTTCAGCGCCTCGACGCCGAATGAATATCTGACACGTGTTGCCCCGCTCGAGCGAGTAGAGCACCGGGTGTGCGCGGCGATGCCGGATACAGCCATGCGAACAATGCTGGGCCTCGCTGAAGGAGAACCAGTGCTAATGATGACGCGCAGAACCTGGAGTCGCGGACGTCTCGTATCGCACGCTTGGCTCACGCACCCGGGCAATCGGTTCGAGCTATCGGCGGCTTTTTCTGTTGGGACCTAGCGATCAGCCCGCGCCCAACTTGACGGCCGATTTGCGCCTGCGCCGCAACCATCGCACGTCGGCGCGACTGAAGCTCTTAAACAGCAGGTAGAAGCCCGTCCCCGACAGCCACAAAGTACCGAACGCAACGAAGACGATCAGCGGGTGATTGAAGCTGGTGCGGTTCACATAGTCCATATTGTGGAGCATCCAGAAGAAATCCCAGGTGCGCCATGTGTCGCCGCGCATGACCAGGAATCTGCCGGTGTCGGCGGAGATGTAGGCGCTGCTGTTCTCTGCGTCCGCGAAATCCAGTCGCCACATGGTGCCTTCGTGCTCGCGCGCTTCCACATTCGGTTCGGCGAGCAACGTTGCCTTGCGGATCGGTGCTTCATTCACCATCGTCGCGACGTCGCGCGCGACCTGCTCGTCGACCCGAACCGGGGCGCCGCTCGTCGCGTCGATTAGCCGCGTGCCCGTGGTGGATCGAAGCTCGTAGACGGGGCGTGTGGCAAGGGACCGCAAGGCGATGCCGAGCACGGGACCATCAAGAGCGAGCTTTGCCGGCGCAATATAGTCACCGGAGGTAGGGGTCGTTTGCGGGAGGGGGCGAAATCCTACGCTAAGCCGAGGACGCGCTTTCCGTAATCTCTGAGTTCACCCTTGGGACCGACATAGCGGTAGAGAGTGACGCGCTCGATCCCGAGTTCCTTGCATAGATCGGAGACGGACGTGTCGCGCTGGGCCATGGCGGCCTGGGCGAGGCGCACCTGAGCTTTGGAAAGGGCAAACTTGCGGCCGCCCTTACGGCCCCGCGCGCGGGCGGCGGCCAGGCCAGCCATGGTGCGCTCGCGGATCATATCCCGCTCGAACTCCGCCAGCGTGGCGAAAATGCCGAATACCATACGGCCCGATGGCGTCGTGGTGTCGATCTGCGCGCCCTTGCCGGTCAGCACCCTCAGACCGATGCCTCGATCCGACAGGTTCTGCACCGTGCTGACCAGATGCGCGAGCGTTCGGCCGAGCCGATCGAGCTTCCAGACAATCAGGACGTCGCCGTCGCGCAACGATTTGAGGCAGGCGGCAAGACCGGGTCGATCATCACGGCTACCGGATGCACGATCATCATAGATATTGCCTGGCTCGACACCGGCGGCGCGAAGAGCGTCGTGCTGCAGTTCGAGGGACTGCGAGCCATCAGCTTTGGAGACGCGGGCGTAGCCGATCAGCATGGATCACAAACGAAGGTTTGAGG
>DQVI01000177.1 GCA_015661825.1 Novosphingobium capsulatum | reverse complement strand
TGGGCGTGGGAGGTTGGGGGGGGGGCGGTTGGGGCGGGGGAGGTTTGTCGGGGCAGGGTCACTCCGCCGGGAATGCCCCATCGTTCCTGTGGTTCCCAGCAGAAAGCGCGGTCCTGTCCGCTTCATCATGCCCCTCGTGGGTCAGGAACAGGCGGGCGAGCATGGGGCCGATCCGCTTTTCGAACCCGTCGGCGAGGCTGAAACCGGCTGGCACGATCACCAGCGTGAGCAGGGTCGAGAGCGTGAGGCCGCCGATCACCACGGTGCCCATCGGCGCGCGCCAGCCCGCATCGCCGCCCACCGAAATGGCGGTGGGGACCATGCCGGCGACCATGGCCACGGTCGTCATCACGATGGGCTGGGCGCGCTTGTGCCCGGCCTCGATGATGGCGGCCTGCTTGGGTTTGCCGGTGCCCATTTCCTCGATCGCGAAGTCGATCAGCAGGATCGAGTTCTTGGCCACGATGCCGAACAGCATCAGCACGCCGATGAAGACCGGCAGGCTGAGCGTCTGGCCGACCAGCGCGAGCAGCAGCAGGCCGCCCAGCGGGGCGAGGAACAGCGAGCCCATGTTGACCAGCGGCGAGATGAAGCGGTGGTAGAGCAGCACCAGCACCGAGAACACCAGCAACACGCCCGTGGCCAGCGCGATGAAGAAGTTGGTGAGCATCTCCTGCTGCCAGCGGTCGGCCCCGGCGGGCGCGTTGGAAACGCCGGTGGGCAGGGCGTTGAGGATCGGCAGCTTGGCGATCTGGGCCATCGCGGTGCCCTTGGCGACGCCCGGCGGCAGGTCGGCGCCGACGAAGACGCGGCGGCTCTGGTTGTAGCGCTGGATCGTGGTCGGGCCCGAGCCGAAGCCGATCGAGGCCACGCGCGCGAGCGGAACCGAGAACCCGGTGGCGGTCTGGACGGGGAGGTTTTCGAGCGTCGAGAGGTCGCGGCGCGAATCCTCGGGCAGCTTGACGCGGATCGGCACCTGACGGTCGGACAGCGAGAACTTGGCGCTGTTCATGTCGATCTCGCCCTGGGTGGCGATGCGGATCGTCTGGCTGAGCGCCTGGGTCGTGATCCCCAGCGAGGCGGCGAGGTCGAGGTGGGGGGTGATGACGATTTCGGGGCGGCGCAAGTCGGCGCTGATGCGCGGGGCGACGACGGTCTTGAGGGCGCTCATCTGCTGGACCAGCACTTGCGCGGTGCGCTGGAGCTGGTCCGGGTCCGAGCCCGAAAGCATCACGCTGATCGCCCGGCCCGATCCGGGGCCGCCATTGCTGTTGGGATCGGAGAAGGTGACGCGCGCGTCGGCCACCTGTTGCAGGCGCAAGGTCAGCGCGCGCTCGAATTCCATGCTGGTGCGCGCGCGGTCCTTGCGCAAGGTGATGATGACGCGGCCGCTGCCTTCCTTGATCCGTTCGAGGGCGACCGCGACTTCGGGTTGCTGCTTGACGATGGCATAGACTTCGTCGGTCTTGGCTGCGGTCTGCTCGATCGTGGTGCCCGGCACCATCTCGATGTTGATCGTGCTGAAGTCGCTGTCGGTATCGGGGAAGAACTGGCTGGGGATCAGCACGAACATCGCGCCCGTCATCACCAGGGCCAGCAGGCCCAGCCCCATCATCCACAGGCGGTGGTCGCGCAGGCGTGCGCGCAGCCAGCGGCGCGGATGGGCCGCGCGATAGGCCGCCGCGCGGCTGGTATCGAGCGACCAGCGCAGCACGCCCATGTAGCGGTCCATCATCGGCCCCTCGCCATGGGGGATGTCGCGCTGGTCGCGCTGGAGGAAATAGGCGGCGATCATCGGGGTGATCATGCGCGCCACGAGCAGCGAGAAGAGCACCGCGACGACCACGGTGATCCCGAAGTTCTTGAAGAACTGGCCCGAAATGCCCGGCATCAGGCCCACCGGCAGGAACACCGCGACGATCGAGAAGGTCGTGGCGACGACCGCCAGCCCGATTTCGTCGGCCGCGTCGATGGCGGCCTGGTACGGGGTCTTGCCCATGCGGATGTGCCGCACGATGTTCTCGATCTCGACGATGGCGTCGTCGACCAGCACGCCTGCCACGAGGCCGAGCGCGAGCAGCGACATCGTGTTGAGGGTGAAGCCGATCAGGTGCATGACCGCAAACGTCGGGATCGCCGAGAGCGGGATGGCGATGGCCGAGACGAACGTCGCGCGCCAGTCGCGCAGGAAGAAGAACACCACGATCACCGCCAGCACCGCGCCCTCGACCATCGAGGAGATCGAGGTGCGATATTGCTGCTTGGTATAGTCGACGCTGGTGAACAGCTGGGTGAAGCGGATCTTGTGGCCCTGTTCGGCCGAGATCTTCTCCAGTTCCTTGATAGTGGCATCGTAGACGCTCACATCGGATTCGCCGCGCGCGCGGGCGATGGAGAAGGTGACCACCGGCTTGCCGTCGAACTTGGCGATCGAGGTGATCTCGCTGTAGCTGTCGTGGACATTGGCCACGTCGGACAGGCGGATCACCCGGCCATTGGGCATCGCGATCTGGGTCTTGCCCAGCGCATAGGCCGAGGCGGCATTGCCCAGCACGCGCACCGACTGGCGGGCCCCGGCCACTTCGGCGCGGCCACCGGCAGCATTGAGGTTGACCGCACGCAGCGCGGCATTGACCTGGCTGGCGGTGACCCCGAACGACTTCATCCGCATCGGATCGAGCGTGACCGCGATCTCGCGGGTGACGCCGCCCGCGCGGGTGACCTCGGCCATGCCGGGAATGGCCAGCAGGCGCTTGGCCAGTGTATCGTCGACGAACCACGAGAGCTGCTCGATGGTCATGTCGTCGGCCGAGACGGCCCAGTAGGCAATCGGATCGGACGAGGTTTCGGCCTTGGCGACCTGGGGTTCGAGAATGCCGTCGGGCAGGTCGCCGCGCACCTGGTCGACCGCGTTCTTCACTTCGGCGACGGCGCCGTTGATGTCGGTCCCGATCTTGAACTGGACCATCGTCTGGCTGGAGCCTTCCGATGCGGTCGAGGTGATCGTGTCGACCCCGGCGATCGTGCGTACCGCGCTTTCGATGCGCTGGGTGATCTGGGTCTCGATTTCGGTCGGGGCGGCGCCGGGCTGGCTGATGGTGACGATCACCATCGGGAATTCGATGTCGGGCTGGTCCTGCACCTTCATCATCATGAAGGAGACCAGACCGGCCAGCGTGAGCCCGAGGAACAGCACGATGGGAACGACCGGGTTGCGGATCGACCAGGCCGACAGATTGCGAAAGTTCATGGCCGTTCCCCTTCAAGGGCCACGCGGTTTCAAAGGCCGCGCGTGCAGGGCTTGCTCAGTGGCTGATGACGGGGCGGACGAGGTCGCCGGGGTTGAGGAAGCCCCCGGCGCGCAGCACGACGCGTTCGTCTCCGGCCAGCCCCTCGCGCACGATGATGCCCTTGGCGGTGACCTGCCCGATCTTCACCGGGCGGCGCACGACCTTGTCGGCGGCGTCGACGATGTAGACATAGCTGCCCTTCTCGTCGCTCAGGATCGCGGATTCGGGCAGGATCGGCGCGCTCAGCGTGCCGCTGACGATCTCGGCGCTGGCAAAGCCGCCGGGGCGCAGCGCGGGGTCGAAGGGCAGGGCGATGCGGGCGATGCCCTCGCGCGTGTTGGGGTCGATGGTGGGGGCGACCTGCCAGACGGTGCCCTGGAAGGTCCGCGCGGTGCCCACCGGGGTGACCGTGGCGACGACGCCTTCGTGCATGCGGGCCAAATCCACTTCGGCGAGGCGGGCCTGCATTTCGAGCTGGCCGTCCTTGGCCATGCGGAACAGCGTGCCGCTGCCCGAGCTGACGATCTGGCCGGGCTCGACCCCGCGGGTGAGCACGAGGCCATCGGCAGGGGCCAGGATGTTGAGGCGGGCGGTGGTCGCGCGCATCTGGCCGAGCGAGGCGCGGGCCACGCGCACTTGCGCGACGGCAGCGTCGCGCGTGGCGGTCAGCTGGTCGATGTCGGCCTTGGAGATGAAGCCCTTGGCGACGAGTTGCCGCGCACGGTCGAGGTTGTTCTGGGCGAGGCGGGCATTGGCTTCCTGAACCTCGACCCCGGCGGCCTGGCTGGCCACCTGCTGGACCTGGACCGAGCGGTCGACCACGGCGAGAACCTGTCCGGCATGGACCCATGTGCCCGCGTCGACCAGCACGCTCGTCACGCGGCCGCCTTCGCCCGCGATGCCTACGGGCATCTCGCGCTTGGCGGCGATCACGCCGCTGGCAACGACCGTCGCCTCGACCGATTGCTGGGTCGGGATGATCACGGTGACGGTCTGGGCCTGCGCCTTGGCCGAGCCCGCCGCATCGGTGGCCGGCTTGTGGTGCATCACGCCCCAGCCGAGCGCCAGCAACGCCACCACGGCGACGCCAGCGGCGATCAGGCGGCCCCGGCGGCGCGGGCCACGGGGCGCACCATCGATCTCCAGCCCCTCTGCGGTGGCAGGGGGCGTTCCGGTGATGGTCTCGGTCTGTCGCGTCTTGTCCAGCAGAAATGCCTCCCCGACCACTGGCCGGGACGGCGCCCGATGTGCGCGCCGGTCGGTCAGGGCCACGTCCCCCACAGTGCCGGAGGGAGGCCCTGAACGGCGCCCCGCCGGATAATGCATGCTACCCTGGATCGACGCCGCATGGGCGCTTTTTCCGGTTTATGGCACCTTGCCCGACCACAGCCCGCTGCGGGCCGTGTCCTGCCCGGAAACGGGCAAGGCGCGGCCTGATGGCGAGGCGACGGAAAAGGTTCCTTTCCCTGCCAGCGTTTAGCAGATCATTAGCGGTCGATACGACCAGTTGCAATCAGGCCTCGACAAACGACGTTCGGCGCAGCGCATGCCCAAAAGGGCAGGGGGGTATTCCTGAAACGAAGACCGGGTTAGGAAGAAATGGCTGAAGGGGGGGCTTCCACGGTTCAAAACGACAACGACCGCACGGAGGTCGGGCTCCGTGCGGTCGTTTGTCTGCGGGATGGCTCCACCGGGAAGGCGGGGCGCCGGACAGGGATCAATACTTGAGCTGGCGCTCGTAAAGGTCGCGATAGTGCTGGATGCGGGTCACGCGCAGGCCCTGCATGCCCGAACGATCGACCGCACGCTGCCACGAGGCGAACTCCTCGAGAGTCAGGCCATAGCGTTCGCAAGCCTCGTCAATCGTCAGCAGTCCGCCATTGACGGCTGCGACGACTTCGGCCTTGCGCCGCACGACCCAGCGAGACGTGTTGGCGGGAGGCAGGTTTTCCAGCGTCAGGGGTTCGCCCAAGGGGCCAATGACCTGTGCCGGCCTGATTTTCTGGTTTTCGATCATGACAGCTCCCGTCGGGTCAGCCCGCCGTAGGGCGGTGGGGACGGCCTGCGTGGCTTCATCACCTTTGTGCTTTCCTCCACTTTGCCATTCGTTGAAGAGGTTGGGTTAACGGCGCCTTCATGCTTCGGTTCCAGCAGCATCCGGGCCGCTTCCGGGTGGAAACTGGCACGGACAGGGCTGCCCTTGGCCGCGCGGGAAACGGCCTGTGCCAGTCGGCGCAGGTCCTGTGCGGCGCTCAGCCGGGCGCAGAATTCCCCCCAGTGCAGCTCGCGCAGCACGGGGACGATTTCAGTGCCGGTAAACCCGCGCAGATCGTCAAAGCCCATGTCCATGGGCCCTTCATAATCAGAATAGGGATAAAGGAATGTAAAGTTCGTCTTTACAAAAAATTAGCCATTCGGGCCGGGCGCGGGCGCGCTGTCCCCCATTTTTGCGCTGAAACCGGGGGCCAAAACGCCTATGGGCGGGGGATGAAGTCTATTCCGTCCTGCCCTGTGCCCACTTCCGAGCCCGCATCCGGGGGCACTCCGTTCGTCCCGGATTTCGGTGATCTGGCCGATCCCTTTGCCTTGTTCGACCTTCCCGCCCCTGCGCGCGAGCGGCGAATCGTGGTGGCCATGTCGGGCGGGGTGGACAGCTCGGTGGTGGCCGGGCTGGCTGCCGCGAGCGGCGCGGAAGTGATCGGCGTCACTTTGCAATTGTACGATTATGGCGCGGCCACCGGGCGCAAGGGCGCCTGCTGTGCGGGCGACGACATCCGCGACGCGCGCGCCGTGGCCGACCGGCTGGGCATTGCCCACTATGTCTTTGATCATGAGTCGCGTTTTCGTGAGGACGTGGTCGAGCGCTTTGCCGACGACTATCTGGCCGGGCGCACCCCGATTCCCTGCATCCGTTGCAACATGGGCCCCAAGTTTACCGACCTTTTGGCCATGGCGCGCGAACTGGGGGCCGATTGTCTGGCGACCGGGCACTATGTCCGGCGGGTGGAACACGAAACCGGCGCCCGGCTCCACCGCGCCGCCGATCCGGCCCGCGACCAGAGCTATTTTCTCTATGGCACCACGCAGGAGCAACTCGAATTCCTGCGTTTCCCGCTCGGCGGCATGCCCAAGCCGCAAGTGCGCGCGCTGGCGCAGGCCATGGGGCTGGGCGTGGCGGCCAAGCCCGACAGCCAGGACATCTGCTTCGTGCCCGACGGCGACTATGCCAAGATCGTGCGCAGCGTGCGGCCCGAGGGCGTGCGGGCGGGCCCCATCGTCCATGCCCGCACCGGAGAGGTGCTCGGCGCCCATCAGGGGGTGATCCACTATACCGTCGGCCAGCGCCGGGGGCTGGAGATCGGCGGCCAGCCCGAGCCGCTCTATGTCGTGGGGATCGATGCCGAGGGGGCCCGCGTGCTGGTCGGCCCGCGCGCGCTGCTCGGCGTGGCCGCCGCGCGGATCATCGAGACCAACCGCATCGGCCCGTTGCCCACGGATGGTACGCCGCTGACGGCCAAGGTCCGCTCGCTGGCCAAGCCGGTGCCGGTCACGCTGGAAGGACCGCTGGGGGATGGCGTGGCCACGACCTTGCGCTTTGCCCAGAGCGAATATGGCGTCGCGCCCGGACAGGCGGCGGTGATCTATGCCGGAGAGCGCGTGGTCGGCGGCGGCTGGATCGAAAGCACCGAGCCCAGCGAGGTGTTGGAGGTCTGATCAGTCCTGCCAGGGTTGCAGCAGGCAGCCCCAGCCTTCGCGATAGGTGGCGGTCTGCGCGGCGGCCAGCGGCACGCTGGCGGTGACGGTATGGGCTGCCGGGTCCTGCGAGAGCGAGACGGGGAAGCGTCCGGGGGGCATGTCCTTCTCGCAATCGCCCAGCGTCCGCCCGCCGACATAGCGGCACGAACAGGCCACGCGCGCGGCACGGGCGGCTTCGAGCCGGGCGGTCGCCTGTGCCGGGCGCCAGACCAGCATCACGAAAGCCGCGCCGATTGCCAGCGCCAGCAGGGCCAGCAGGCCCAGCCCGCGCACCAGCCGGCCCCGCCCGCGAGAATGCACGGAGCCCCGCCCATCGGGGAGACCTCCGGAATGGAGGGGATCATTTGTGGGTGAAGAGGGCTTGGTGGTTGCCATGTGCATTCGTTCTGGTGGAAAGACCGGGCGATCATGCTGAGCCCCCCGCGATTCCGTCTTTTGCCTGCCTGTCGGTATCTGGCCCGCCGATACCTGGCCCATATCGTGGTGCCGGCTCTTGCGCCAGTTCTTCTCGCGGGCTGTTCGTCGTCGGCGCCGACCACGCCCGCGCTTTCGGACGAGGCGCTCAAGGCGGTGATCGACGATCCGGGGGTGAACCGCGAGCGGCTGGCCCGCGCGGTCGATGCGCTGTTCCGCGACAGCACGGACAGGCAGGGCGGCCAGCAGAACGGCCAGCCAAACAGGATTCCCGGCGAAACACGCGCGGTTCTGGTCATGCAGGGCGGGCGCATCGTGGCCGAACGCTATGCCGATGGCTATCACGAGAATACCCGGCTGGCCGGAGGGGGCATCGTGCGGGCGATCACGGCGGTGATGATCGGCATGCTGGTGTCCGACGGGCGGCTGCGCCTCAACGAGACGGCGCCGGTGCCCGCCTGGCAGCGTCCGGGCGATCCGCGCGGCGAGATCACGCTGCGCCATCTGTTGCAGATGCGGGCCGGGCTCCGGCAGGGACCGGACGATGATGCGCGCATGCTGTTCGGCTCGGGCCGCGACGACATGGCCCGCGCCGCCGAGGACCAGCCGCTGGCCGCCGAACCGGGCGCGCACTGGAGCGGCGACGATTCCGATCAGGTTGCCGGGGGCGACGCGGGCGGGGCGGCCAGCGGGGTGATCCTGGCCGATCTGGCCGCGCGGGTTCTGGCGCCCGATGGCGACCCGGACGCGCGGCGCCGGGCGGTGGCCGATTACTTGCGCACGCGCCTGTTCGAACCGGTCGCCATGCGCGGCATCGTGGCCTCCTACGATGCGGGGGGCACGATGAACGGCGGGGCGATGATCGATGGCACCGCGCGCGATTATGCCCGCTTTGGCGAGTTCCTGCGCAACCGGGGGGCGGTGCATGGCGCGCAACTGGTGCCCCGCCAGTGGATCGATTTCATGGCCTCTCCCTCGCCGCGCGAGAAGCAGTATGGCGCGGGGGTCTGGCTCAACCGCGAGCCCACCCACGGGCAGGCCAGACTCTTCCCCGATCAGGGCCCGCGCGACCTGATTGCCGCGCTGGGCGAAGGCGGGCAGGTGGTTTTGGCCAGTCCCTCGCGCAAGCTGGTGGTGGTGCGGCTGGGGCAGGACGGGCCGGGCGAAAACCCGGTGCTGATGGCGCGGCTGGCCACCCTTGTCGGCCTGTTCCGGCCCGGTGCTGCGGATTGAGGCATTCATCGGCTCATGCATTTTGTGCATGTGCTTGCACGCATTCGACTTCCCTAGAGCATACGAATGTGCAAGGGGGCAGGCGGTAATTTTTCCAGTTTGCCGGGAGAGTGCGAATGTCTGAGGAAAGCAACGTCCGTTTCACTGAACGCGAAGCGCTTTTCTACCACAACACGATCCGGCCGGGCAAAATCGAGATCATCGCCTCCAAGCCCATGGCCACCCAGCGCGACCTGAGCCTGGCCTATTCGCCGGGCGTGGCCGTGCCGGTTCTGGCCATCGCCGAGAATGCGGCGACGGCCTACGACTATACCGCCAAGGGCAACCTCGTTGCGGTGATCTCCAACGGGACCGCGATCCTGGGCCTGGGCAATCTGGGCGCACTGGCTTCCAAGCCGGTGATGGAAGGCAAGGCGGTGCTGTTCAAGCGCTTTGCCGACGTCGACTCGATCGACATCGAACTGGCCACCGAAGACCCCGATGCCTTCATCGAGGCCGTCGCGCTCATGGAACCCAGCTTTGGCGGGATCAACCTTGAAGACATCAAGGCCCCCGAATGCTTCATCATCGAACAGGCCCTGCGCGAGCGCCTGAAGATTCCGGTCATGCACGATGACCAGCACGGCACCGCGATCATCACCGCAGCCGGCCTGCTCAACGCCTGCCACCTGACCAACCGCGCGATGTCGGAAGTCAAGGTCGTGGTCAACGGCGCGGGCGCGGCGGCGATTGCCTGCACCGAGCTGATCAAGGCCATGGGCGTGCGCCACGACAACGTGATCATGTGCGACCGTTCGGGCACGATCTACCAGGGCCGCACCGACAGCATGGACCAGTGGAAGAGCGCGCATGCGATCGATACCCCTGCCCGCACGCTCGAAGAGGCACTGGTCGGCGCCGACATCTTCCTCGGCCTCTCGGCGGCGGATGCGCTCAAGCCCGAATGGGTCAAGAACATGGCGCCCCAGCCGATCATCTTCGCGATGGCCAACCCCGATCCCGAGATCAACCCCAACGCCGCCAAGGCCGTCCGCCCCGACTGCGTGATCGCCACGGGCCGTTCGGACTATCCCAACCAGGTCAACAACGTCCTGGGCTTCCCCTATATCTTCCGTGGCGCGCTCGACGTTCAGGCGACCGCGATCAATGAAGAAATGAAGATCGCGGCAGCCACCGCCATCGCCGAACTCGCGCGCGAGCCGGTCCCCGAGGAAGTCGCCGCGGCCTATGGCAAGAACCACCAGTTCGGCCTCGACTACATCATCCCGGCTCCCTTCGACCCGCGCCTGATGGAAGTGGTGTCTTCGGCGGTGGCCAAGGCGGCGATGGATTCGGGCGTGGCCCGCAAGAACATCGAGGATTTCGAGACCTATCGCGAAAGCCTCAAGGCCCGCCTCAACCCGACCACCTCGGTCCTCACCAACGTCTATGCCAGCGTCAAGCAGTCGCCCAAGCGGGTGATCTTTGCCGAGGCCGAACAGGAAGTGGTGCTGCGCGCCGCGATCCAGTATCGCGATTTCGGCTATGGCACGCCGGTTCTGGTGGGCCGCACGCAGGCCGTGCTCGACAAACTGGCCGAGCTGGGCGTGTCCAACCCCTCCAGCTTCGAGATCCACAACTCGTCGGTTTCGCCGCTGCTCGAAGACATGGTGGACTATCTCTATCCGCGTCTCCAGCGCCGGGGTTACCTTGAGCGCGACGTGCGCCGCATGGTCAACAACGACCGCAACGTGTTCGCCTCGCTCCTGCTGGCGCTGGGCCATGGCGATGCCATGATCTCGGGCACGACGCGTCCGTTCGCCCAGACCATGAACGAGATCCGCCGCGTTCTCGAGCCCAAGCCGGGCACGCTGCCTTTCGGCATCCACGTGATGGTCGGCAAGAACCGCACCGTGTTCCTTGCCGATACGACCGTGAACGAGCGCCCCAACGCGCAGGAATTGGCCGACATCGCGATGGAAACCGCCGCCGTGGCGCGCCGCATGGGCCACGAACCGCGCGTCGCGTTCATGTCCTACTCGACGTTCGGCAACCCCTACGGCAAGTGGCTCGACGCGCTGCGCGATGCGGTGGCGATCCTCGACCAGCGCAACCCCGGCTTCGAGTATGAAGGCGAAATGGCTCCCGATGCCGCGCTCAACCCGCGCATCATGGAAACCTATCCGTTCTGCCGTCTCTCTGGCCCGGCCAACGTGCTGATCATGCCCGGCCTGCAATCGGCCAATATCTCGGCCAAGCTGCTGCGCGAACTGGGCGGCAACGCGATGATCGGCCCGATGCTGCTGAACATGGAAAAGCCCGTGCAGATCGCCCCGATGACCTCGGCGGCGCCCGACCTGCTGACGCTGGCCGTGCTGGCGGCGGCGGGCATCACCGGCTGACGCGAACCCGCGCGATCCCGCATCGCGTGAACAAAAAAGGGGGGCGAAGGAGAAACACTCCTTCGCCCCCCTTTTTTGGTGCGTTTCGCCGGGCTCAGCCTGCCGTGTTTATGCGGTCGCCAGCATGTCCTTGAGGGGGACGCCGGCATCGGCCAGTTGCGCCGCCGACAGCGCGGCGCCGGTTTCGACCAGCTTCTTGCCCTGCACATAGTCCTTGACCATGTTCACGCAGTCGAGCGCGATGACCTTGCCGTGGCGCAGGTAGACCACCGAGAAGCTGCGCGTGGCCGGATCGCCGCGCAGGACGGCTTCGTCGTGACCGGTCGAGAGGCCCACGGTCTGGAGGCGCAAGTCGTACTGGTTCGACCAGAACCACGGGGTGGCCTTGTAGGGCACGGGCGCGCCGCAGATCGCCTTGGCGGCAACGGTGGCCTGGTCGTTGGCGTTCTGGACCGATTCCAGACGGATCACCGCGCCTTGCGCGAAGGCATTGGCATGGGCCGCGCAATCGCCGATGGCATAGACATGGGGCAGCGAGGTGCGGCAGAATTCGTCGACATCGACGCCATTGCCGCCCGCCGCGCCCGCAGCCAGCAGCGGGCCGACCTGCGGGATGATGCCGATGCCCACGATTACCAGATCGGCGGGCAGGACGCTGCCATCGGCCAGACGCACGCCCGTCACCTTGCCGTCCTTGCCTTCGAGGCAATCGACCGTGACTTGCGTGCGCAAGTCGACGCCGTGGGCGCGGTGCTCGTCCTGATAGAAGGTCGAGAGCGCCTCGCCCGCCACGCGCGCGAGCACGCGGGGCAGGGCTTCGAGCAGGGTGACATGGGCGCCGAACTTGGTCAGCACGGCAGCCGCCTCAAGCCCGATATAGCCGCCGCCGATGACCACGGCGCGCTTGGCCCCGGCATCCAGTTCGGCCATCAGGCGGTCGGCATCGGCACGGGTGCGTACACCGTGGACCCCGGCCAGATCGTGGCCGGCGCAGGACAGGCGGCGCGCGTCGCCGCCCGTGGCCCAGATCAGGTCGCCATAGCTGATCGTCGCACCGTCGGCGGTGCGCAGGACGCGCGCATCGGGATCGACCGCGACGACTTCGTGGCCGAGCGCCATCTCGATGGCCTTGTCTTCCCAGAAGGCTGCCGGGCGGATCATGATCCGCTCGAAGGTCTTTTCGCGGGCGAGGTATTCCTTGGAGAGCGGCGGGCGTTCGTAGGGGAGTTCAGGTTCCCGACCGATCACCAGGATCGAACCGGCAAATCCGTTCTGGCGCAGCGCAATGGCGGCCTGGGCCCCGCCATGGCCCGCCCCTACGATCACCACATCTGCCCGGCCCGCCTCGAATGCACCCATCACGTCCTCCTTTGAACGGGGGGAGGGTTGTGGGCAAATGCCTCTGCACGTCAAGCGTGCAGAGGCAGGATTAGCTGGCCTTATGGCAGATTCGCCGTTTTCCTGAGCGGCAAGGCGTTCCGGGTCAGCGCGTCAGCAGGCTGCGTGCCTGGCTGGCGATCTGGGCCAGCATGGCCGGGGTGACCGTGCCTGCCGCGCTGTTGCCCGCCTGGGCGCGGGCGATCAGGGCGCGCAGCTGGCGGACCGGCTGGGCCTTGGCGGCGAGCCAGGCATGGGTGCTGGCCTCGGGATCGGCGCTGCCCATGCGGCGCAGGAATTCGCTGCGCATCTGCTGGAAATCGCGCGCGAGGCCCGCAACCAGCAGGCGCTCCCACGGGTCGGACGGGTTCATCCGCGCGGCGGTCTGCTGCGCCCAGTCGATGCCCAGTTGCGCGCCCAGATCGGCAAAGGCCCCGGTGAGCACGACTGCATCGACATCGAGTTCATCGGCCAGATGGGCAAGGCCGATGGCCCCGTCGAGGTCGAACAGATGGACCACCCGCGCGGCCACTTCGGGCGGGGTGCCGCTCTCGGCCATGTCCTGCGCCATGGCGCGGGCGCGGGCCTGCGCCTCGCCGCGCAGCAGTTCGGTGGTCGTGTGCGAGAGGCGGCCCACCCCGCCGCACAGCGCCTCGATCAGCGCATCGGGCTTGAGCGTGCCGTGGCACGAGCGCAAGACATCGGCCATGTGGCCGCGCAGCGCGCGCGCGGTCGCCTCGAACAGCGAGAGGCGCACCTGCTCGCCCATTGGCGCTGCGTCGAGCATGGCCCATGTCGTGCCAAGGTCGAGCAGGCGTTCGGCGGCGACGAAGGCGGCGGCCACTTGCGCGAGGCTCATCCCTTCCTCTTCGGCCATCTCGAACGGGTGGACGGGCCCGAGGCGGTTGACGATGCGGTTGGCCAGCTTGGTCGCGATGATTTCGCGGCGCAGGCGGTGGTGGACGATCTCGGTCTCGAAGCGTTCGCGCATGGCCTGCGGGAAGGCGGCGAGGAGTTCTTCTTCCAGCACGGGATCATCGACCACCGGGCTCTCTTCGAGCGCGCGTTGCAGCACGAGCTTGGCCGAGGAGAGCAGCACGGCGAGTTCGGGGCGCGACAGGCCGGTTCCGGCCGCCGCCCGGCGGGCATAGTCGTCGGACGGGGCGAGCCCTTCGGTCTTGCGGTCGAGGTCGCCGTTCTCTTCGAGCACGTCGATCAGGCGCACCAGCGCGGGCACGGCCTGTGCCCCGCCGCGCTCGGCGATCGAGAGGGCGAGGGCCTGAAGCCGGTTGTCTTCGAGCACGAGGTGGGCGACCGCCTCGGTCATGCTCGAGAGCAGGGCGACGCGGCCATCCTCGTCGAGCCGCCCGGCGCGCTTGGCGCTGGCCAGCGCGATCTTGATGTTGACCTCGTTGTCCGAGCAATCGACCCCGGCGGAATTGTCGATGAAGTCGGTATTCACACGCCCGCCCTTCTGGGCAAACTCGATGCGCGCGGCCTGGGTCATGCCCAGATTGGCGCCTTCGCCGATCACGCGGGCGCGCACGTCGTTGGCCGCGATGCGGTAGGCGTCATTCGCCGGGTCGCCCACGGCAAGGTTGGCCTCGCTCGAGGCGCGGATATAGGTGCCAATGCCGCCGAACCACAGCAGGTCGACCGGCGCCTGGAGGATCAGCGCGATCAGCGTGTCGGGGTCGAGTTCCTCCATGCCGATGCCCAGCGCGGCGCGCACTTGCGGGCTGAGCGGGATCGCCTTGAGGCTGCGCGGGAAGACCCCGCCCCCTGCCGAGATCGCGGCGCGGTCATAGTCGTCCCAGCTCGACCGGGGCAGCGCGAACAGGCGCGCGCGCTCGGCCCAGCTGGCCGCCGGATCGGGATCGGGGTCGAGGAAGATATGGCGGTGGTCGAAGGCCGCGACGATCTTGAGCGCCTTTGACAGCAACATGCCATTGCCGAACACGTCGCCCGACATGTCGCCCACGCCCACCACGCGGACCGGCTCGGTCTGGACGTCGGTGCCCAGTTCGAGGAAGTGGCGCTGCACCGAGAGCCAGGCGCCCTTGGCGGTGATGCCCATCGCCTTGTGGTCATAGCCCTTCGAGCCGCCGCTGGCGAAAGCATCGTCGAGCCAGAAGCCGCGCTGCGCCGCAATCGCATTGGCCACGTCGGAGAACGTGGCGGTGCCCTTGTCGGCGGCGACCACGAAATAGGGGTCTTCGCCGTCGCGGATCAGCACGCCTTGCGGGTGGACGACTTTGCCATCGACGATGTTGTCGGTGATCGAGAGCAGGGTGCGGATGAAGATCTGGTAGCTGGCCTTGCCTTCGGCGAGCCAGGCCTCGCGCTCGCGCACCGGGTCGGGCAGGTGCTTGGGATAGAAGCCGCCCTTGGCGCCCGTGGGCACGATCACCGCGTTCTTGACGCGCTGGGCCTTCATGAGGCCGAGGATCTCGGTGCGGAAGTCGTCGCGCCGGTCAGACCAGCGCAGGCCCCCGCGCGCCACGGGCCCTGCGCGCAAGTGGATGCCTTCCACGCGCGGCGAATAGACGAAGATTTCGCGCCATGGCACCGGCTTGGGGAGGCCGGGGACGAGCGCGGAATCGATCTTGAAGGCCAGCGCCTCGGCGGCTGCCGGGGCAAAGGCATTGGTGCGCAAGATCGCCTCGACCACCGCGCGGAAGGCGCGCAGCAGGCGGTCGTCATTGATCGCGGCGACGGCGGCCAGCCCGGCGCGGATGCGCTCGGCGGCCTTTTGCGCGGCGTCCTCGCGCTCACGCGCGAAATCCGGGTCGTGGCGGGCGCGGAACAGGTCGATCAGCCCGTGGGTCACTTCGGGCGCGGCCTTGAGGGCATCGACCACGGTAATGATGCCAAAGGTCATCCCGGCCTGACGGAGATAGCGATACCACGCGCGCAGCCAGTTGGCTTGCGTCGCGGTCAGGCCCACGGCCACGATCAGGCGGTTGAACGGATCGTCCTCGGCCTGTCCGTTGAGGACGGCGCTGAGCGATTCCTCGATGGCGGCGCCGCGTGCGAGCAGGGCCTCGGGCGTGGTGTCGGCGGCCAGGGCGACGAGGAAATCGTGAATGAAGCCCAGCTTGCCGTGGTTGAGCGCGGTGGGCACTTCTTCGAGCGCGCGCAGGCCGAAGTTTTCGAGCACGGGCACCGCATCGGAGAGCACGATGGCCCCCTCGCGCTGGTAGAGCTTGAGGCGCAGGCCTGTCTCGGCGGGCAGGCGGTGGAGGCGCACGGCGCGGCGGGCTGCATCTTCGGCGTTCAGCGCGCGCAGCACGCGGATGTCGTCGGCGGCCTCGGCCGGGCCATAGTCGGCGCGGTAGCCGACCGGAAACGCCGGGGCATAGCGCGCGGCGATGGCGGCGGCGCGGCTGGCATCCTCGACTTTGGCCAGTTCGGCCTCGACCGCGGCGTCCCAGCCGCGCACGAGAGTCTGGAAGGCGGCGTCGAGCGCGGCCTCGTCGATGCCGATGCCCCCGTCGGTCAGGGTGTCATCGTCGCCGCGCATGTCGATGGCAAAGCGGGTGAGGGCCAGCGCCCCGCCCTGGACCTGAAGGCTCCAGTCGATCACCGTGCCGCCGGTGGCCTGTTCGAGCATGCGGGTGACCTGCTCGCGCACTTGCGTCGACTGGCTGTCGCGCGGCTGCCAGACGAACGCATAGAGATGGCGTTCCAGCGCGGCCCGCACGAGGGCGAGGCGCGGGCGCGGGCGGTCGACCAGACCCATCATCGTGGTGGCGATGCGTTCGAGATCGGCATCGGAAAAGCCGATCAGCAGGTCGTGGGGCAGCGCGGTGAGCGCGTGGACGAGGGCCTTGCCCGCATGGCCCGAGGGATCGAAGTCGAGCCGGGTCATCAGCGTTTCGAGCTGGCTGCGCATGCGCGGCACGCGGTCGGGCGTGGCGGCCAGCGCCGAGCTGGTCCAGACCCCGGCATGGACCGAGAGCGCGACGACCTGTCCGTCGTCCATGACCGGCACGAGGAACAGGTCGAGCGGCACGCGGCGGTGGACGCGCGAAATGCGGTTGGCCTTGACGATCAGCGGCGCGCGCACGGCTTCCTGCCCACGCACTCCGGCGCGTTCGAACCAGGCGAAGGCGCGCGCGTAGGATGCGTCGGACAGCAGGGTTTCCGCGCTCGACCGGCACACGCCGAGCGTTTCGCTGCGGGTGCCGTCGCGGTGGCGGGTGACATGGCCGAGCTGGGTGAGCATGCCGTCGGCCAGCCAGCGCAGCAGCGCGGCGCCTTCGGGATCGGGCAGGCTGCGCGCTTCCTGTTGCATCAGGTTCTGCATCTGCGGCCAGTCGTCGACGGCGGCATGGACATCGGCGAGCGTGGCGGCGAGCGCGGCGGCCAGTTCGCGGCGGGCCTTGGCGTCGGCACGCTCGGTTTCGAGGTAGATCATCGACTCGCGCAGCTCGCCGATGGCCTCGCCCTCGGGCAGGGCGGTGAGGGTGCCGGCACCATCACGGCGGACGGCCACGACCGGGTGGAGCAGGCGCTCGATGGCCAGGCCCTGGGCGGTGATCGTCGCGGCGATCGAATCGACCAGGAACGGCATGTCGTCGTTGATCACCGCGATGCGCAGTGCGCGCTGCCCGCCCATGCTCTCGATGGCCAGAGCGGGCGCGCGGCCCTGCCGGGTGGCGGCGGTGGCGAGGGTGAAGCGGGCCGCTTCCGTCAGCCGGTCCTCGTCGAAATCGGCGGCTTCGCCGGGAAGCAGGGCATGGGCGAGCCGCCCGGCGAGCGCGGTGACCAGCGGATCGCGGTCGGTTCCCGCAGGGGTGCCGGTGGAGGGTGTGGTGGAATCGACGGTGGTGGATGCCATGACCTGTGCTTCCTGCATTCCCGGGGCCGGGTGGGGCGGGCGGGGCCGCCCCTTGTCTACCCTGTCCCTGTTATCGTTCTGGGTTATCGTTCTGGTTGGGCCGTGATGCGCCCGAAAATCTTGTCATTGTCTTGCAGGGCGGCTGGCGGGTTTGCGCAGCACGGCTGCAATATGGTATCATGTGAAACTGTATTGGCGAAAACGGGTTTGGCAAGGGTGCGCGGACAGGCACCAGTGGATCAAACAGGACGGATCAAATCGCGCGGAGCGGATCGCCGGTGGGGGCCGTGGCGTGGCCCTGCCCTGCCTCTCCTCCCAATGCTTCCATCGTGAGCGCGAGCGAGCGGCGGCGCAAGGCCGGATCGAACGTGGCGCCCGCCACGATGATCTCGTCGGCGCCGGTGCGCTGCTGGAAGGCCTCCAGCCCGGCGCGCACGGTCTGCGGGCTGCCGATGGCGCTGACCTGCCGGAAATGGTCGAGCGTGGCGCGCTGGGACGGGGCGAGCGTGTCGCGATAGTGCAGGACCGGCGGCGGCAGGCGGCCCGGATCGCCGCTGCGCAGGCGCACGAACGACTGGTCCTGGCTGCTGGCCAGATATTGGGCTTCCTCGTCGCTGGGGGCGCACAGCACGTTGATGGCGGCCATGACGTGGGGCTTGTCGAGGGTTTCGGACGGGGTGAACCGCTCGCGATAGAGCTTGAGCGCGCCGTCGAGATGGTCGGGCGCGAAGTGCGAGGCAAAGGCATAGGGCAGGCCCATCATGGCCGCCAGTTGCGCGCCAAACAGGCTGGAGCCCAGAATCCACAGCGCCACCGCCGCGCCCGCGCCGGGGGTGGCCTGAAGCGGCAGGCGGCGGTCTGCGGCAAACAGCGCCTGCAATTCGGCCACGTCGGCGGGGAAATCCTCGGCGGCGCGGTTCACGTCCTTGCGCAGGGCGCGCACGATGCGCTGGTCGGCGCCCGGCGCGCGCCCCAGCCCGAGATCGATGCGCCCCGGATAGAGCGCATCGAGCGCGCCGAACTGTTCGGCGATCACCAGCGGGTTGTGGTTGGGCAGCATGATCCCGCCCGCGCCCAGACGGATGGTCTGCGTGGCATGGCCGACATGGGCCAGCACGACCGAGACCGCCGCCCCCGCGATGCCCGGCATGCCGTGATGCTCGGCGACCCAGTAGCGATGATACCCTGCCTCTTCGGCGGCCTTCGCGGTGAGCGCGGCCTCGCGCAGGGCCTGGCCGACAGTGCCGCCCTCGATGACCGGGACGAGATCGAGGACGGAAAGTTTCATCGTGTGATGGCCTCTGCTTGCGCCTTTTTGGGGGCGGACGAAGCCGATGTGGGGGCCGCGCCGATCTGTTCAAGGTATCCGCGCGCGACTTGGGCTTCGTCGCTGTCGGGCGCCATGGCGACGACCGATTGCCACGATTGCCGCGCGGCGTCCTCGCGCTGGCCCAGTTCGGCGATCACCCCGGCCTCCACGCCGATGGCCGGGTTGCGCGGGTCGAGCCGGGCGGCCGTCTCGATGTCGTGCTGGGCCTGCGTCAGGTTCTTGTCGCGGCGGGCGAGCGTGGCCGAGAGCAGCCAGCTTTCGGCATTGTCGGGGGCGAGGGTATGGGCCTGGCCCAGCGCGGTGGCCGCATCGGCGGTGCGCCCGAGCGCGACGAGCGCGCGGGCGCGGTCGTTGAGCATTGCGGCACGGGCCGGATTGTCGGCAAAACCGGGGACGGCGAGCGCGCGGTCGAGCCAGGTGAGCGCGTCCTGCGGCTTGCCCGCGCCCAGTGCGGCATTGCCCGCCATGGCCATGAGCGGCACCGCGCCGACCGCCTGCGAGGCCGGAATCTGGCTGACCGCATCGGCAAAGGCGCCCATCGCGCCGGTGAAGTCGTTCTGCTGGGTCAGCATCATGCCCAGGCACTGGTCGGCGCGGACATGTTCGCTCGGCACTTTGGTTTCGGCCAGCCAGTGTTCGGCAAGGCTGACGGCCATGGCCGGATTGTCGCGCCCGATATTCAGGCAATCGGCCAGACGGTCGTGACGGGCAGGGGCCGGGGCGCGATCAGGCCGGGCTCCATCGGGCTGAACCGGGGTGAGCGGATCGCTCGACCGGGGGCGGTGATGGCCCGGAATCGGCAGGTCCGAAAATTGCTGGGCCTTGGGATTGGGGCCGACCTGACGCCAGACCGTATCGAGGGGGCGGGGCGCGGGTGCGGTGGCAAGAAGGAGGGTGGCCAGAAGCATCAGGGTGAGGGCTCTAGGTTCGGGGGACCCGTTCAGGGATGGGCCAGAAGGCGGGCGAGCGTGTCGAGCAGCACGGCGATGTCCTGCGGGCGCGACAGGCGATGGTCTCCGTCCTTGATCAGGTGGACCTGCACCATGGCTGAACGCAGGGCCTCGGCCAGACGCAGGCTCAGGCCCCAGGGCACGACCTCGTCGGCCTGACCGTGGATCAGGATGGCCGGGCCGTCGAAGGGAATCGGGCCATGAACCTCGGTGTCGAGCTGGTGGAGCGCCTCGCCATCGGCCCAGAATGCGGCATGGGTGGGCGTGGGTTCCGGGCCATAGGGGCTTTCTTCATAGTGCGTCTGGCCGCTGGCGAGCGCGGCCTTTTCCTGTTCGGTGAAGCCCCAGTCGGTGAAATCGGGGGCGGCGGCCAGCCCGACGAGGCCCGCTGCCTGCCTGCCCAGCGCGCGGGCGACCAGCAGCATCAGCCAGCCCCCCATGCTCGACCCGACCAGCACGACTTTGCCCAGATTGTGGGCGCGGATCATCGCGACGACTTCGTCGCGCCAGCGCGAGAGCGTGCCGTCCGCAAAATCGCCTTCCGACTGGCCGCAGCCCGAATAGTCCATCAACAGGCAGGCATGGCCTTGCCGGGCGGCCCAGTCGAACAGGGCTTCGGCCTTGGTCCCGGTCATGTCCGACATGTAGCCGGGCAGGAAGACCAGCGCGGGCGCGCCTGAATGGACCAGTGTGTGGGCCAGTGCGTGGGCCGGATCGCGTGCGGGCAGGAAACGGGTCGCGAGGCGGAGCCCGTGGGGCCCCATGTGGAACGTGGGCGGGATCGGTGTGCTCATGGCGCATGGTGTTAGAAGCCAATGGCCCGGATTGCATCCCCCGTCGTTTGGCCCCCGTAGTCGGCCCGGTTGCCGGCTTTACCATCTGCACAGCACTTTCCCGCGCTTGCCCTCCTGGGCTTGTCCCCCTGAGCTGGTCCCTGCCTCTTGAGCCGGGCCGCGCCTGCGCCTATCTCGCTGTGCATGAGCCAGCCCCCGATCATTCTCGCCCCTTCGGCCGCCGCGCGCGTGGCCACGATTGCCGCCAAGCAGGCCCGCCCTGCCATCCTGCGGCTCGCCGTCGAGGGTGGCGGCTGTTCGGGCTTCCAGTATCGCTTCGGCCTTGCCGAAGGCGAGCCGGACGCCGAAGATACCGTGGTCGAGACCGATGGCGTGCGGCTGGTGGTCGATGCGATGAGCCTCGACCTCGTGGCCGGGGCCACGGTCGATTACGTCGAGTCGCTGGGCGGCGCGGCCTTCCGGGTGACCAACCCCAACGCGGCCTCGGGCTGTGGCTGCGGCGCGAGTTTCTCGGTGTGAGCCAGGCCGGTACGCTTAAACTCGCCAGCTTCAACATCAACGGGATCAAGGCGCGCCTGCCGCGCCTGCTCGAATGGCTGGAGGAAACCCGGCCCCAGGTCGCCTGTCTTCAGGAGATCAAGACCCAGGACGAGGGCTTTCCGGCCGAGGCATTCGAGAAGATCGGCTACAAGGCGATCTGGCACGGCCAGAAGGGCTTCAACGGCGTGGCCATCCTCGCCGACGGGGAGCAGCCGGTCGAAGTGCAGCGCGGGCTGGAGGGCGACCCCGACGATGCCCATTCGCGCTACCTTGAGGCCGATGTCTTCGGGGTGCGGGTCGTGTGCATCTACCTGCCCAACGGCAACCCGCAGCCCGGCCCCAAGTTCGACTACAAGTTGCGCTGGATGGAGCGGCTGCGCACGCGCATGGATGCGATCTGGGCGGAGGAAGTCCCCGCGCTGGTGCTGGGTGACTACAACGTGATCCCCCACGACCGCGACATCTGGGACAAGCGGGCGATGGCCGACGACGCGCTGATGCAGCCGGCCTCGCGCGATGCCTATGCGCGCCTGCTCGGGGATGGCTGGACCGATGCGATTGGCCTGCATCATCCGCGCGGCGGGATCTGGACGTTCTGGGACTATCAGGCCGGGGCCTGGCCGCGCGACCACGGGTTCCGCATCGATCATGCGCTGCTCTCGCCCGAACTGGCCGACCGGCTGGTCGAGTCGGGCGTCGACAAGGCCTATCGCGGGCGGGAAAAGGCCAGCGATCATGCGCCGGTCTGGGTCAGGCTTCGGGCCTGATGCATCCGTAAAATGACATAAGTACCATTCGAAAACTCCGTTCATCGATAAATAAGAACGCTTCGTCGATAGGTGGGGGCGATCGCGAGGCTTGCGAGGTAAGGGCGCGACCGCAGACGGCTAAACCGTAGCTGTTTGCAACTTAATATTGGACAGGTTGTCGTCATGGGTCTGTTTCGCAAGGATTTTTTCCGCTCGCTCCTCGTCGGTTTCGTGATCGGAACCGTGGGTATGGGCGTGACCATGATGAGCGAGGCCCGCACTCTGGCGCTGGCCGCAACCTCGTCGCCCGCAGCGGCCCGCGCCGCAGCCCCGATGGCGCCCACGATGTCGTCGGTCGCGCTGGCTTCGGCTTCGCGCTGAACCGCTGTCCCGCGTGCCCGATGCGCGCGGGATTTGTGCCCGGATCGGCCCGAAACCGGTTTGCATAAGCAGGGGCTCGTCCCTATCTGACAGGCCATGGGCGGGCACCATCATCATCACGACTATGCCGGCGAAGGGCTGGTCAATGCAGCGCGCGAGGCGCTGACCGTTGCCGGCGAACAATGGACCGGGATGCGCGCCGATGTCTTCGCCGCGCTCGTCGCCCAGCCGCGCCCGGCCTCGGCCTACGACATCGCCGAACATGTCGGGCAGGCGCGCGGCAAGCGCGTGGCGCCCAACAGCGTCTATCGCATCCTCGACCTTTTCGTGCGCACCAATCTGGCGCGCCGGGTGGAAAGCGCGAATGCCTATGTGGCCAACCCCCATCCGGGCTGCCGCCACGACTGCATCTTCCTGATCTGCGACGCTTGCGGGCAGGCGACCCACCTCGACGACGACAGGCTGACCGGCCTCCTGCGCGAGGCGGCCCGCGACGCGGGCTTTGCCGACGTGCGCCCGGTCGTCGAGATTCGCGGGCGCTGCGGGGCCTGCGGGCCTGTGCCGGACGATCCGAAACTATAGTTTCGGATCAGCCCTGAACCCCCTGTTCGAGGCTGAGCGGCCAGGGCCGCTGGGGCCCGCGCGCCTGTTCGTACCAGCGCGAGGCGCGCAGCACGTCCATGTCGGCAAAGCGGCGGCCCACGATCTGGAGCCCGATCGGCAACCCTTCGGCGCTATAGCCGCAGTTGATCGAACTGGCGGGCTGCTCGGTCATGTTGAAGGGTACGGTAAAGCCGATATGGTCGAACGGGCGCGCCGGGTCGTCGGTCGGCGAGGGTAGGTCGGCGGCAAAGGCGGGCATCGGCGCGACCGGCGAGAGCAGCAGGTCGCAGGACTGATAGGCCCGCCCGCGCTCGCGCATCTGCATGATCTGGTCGAAGCCGGTATAGACGTCCAGCCCGGTGTACCCCGCCGCCGGTTCGACCCAGGCGCGGATATAGGGCAGGATCTTTTCATAGCGTTCGGGGGACAGGTCTTTCGTTTCGGCCCAGAAGCGCGTGCGCCAGAACCGGTCGAGCCCGTCGAGCATGGCCGGGGTCATGAACGGGGCGACCGGCTCGCCATGGGCACCGCCCGCCTCGAACAGGCGCGCGGCCTCCTCGATGGCGGCCACCACGCCGGGTTCGGGCGCCGCGCCGCAGCCCGCATCGAGCATGAGGCCGATGCGCAGGCCCTTCACGTCGGCATCGAGGTCCATCCACGGCAGCATTTCGGGTGGCAGGTCCATGAAATCGCGCGGGTCGGGGCGGCTGAGCGCGGTCATCATCATCGCCGCATCGCTGACCGTGCGGGCCATCGGCCCGGCGACGCGGCCGATATAGGGCGGGTCGATGGGGATGCGCCCGTTGCTCGGCTTGAGGGCAAAGATGCCGCACCAGCCAGCGGGCAGGCGCACCGAGCCGCCGATATCGGTGCCGACATGGAACGGGCCATAGCCCGCCGCCGCCGCCGCGCCCGCCCCGGCGCTCGATCCGCCCGGATTGCGCGTGATGTCCCACGGATTGCGCGTCAGCTTGTGGAAGCTCGACAGGCCCGAAGACAACATGCCGTAATCGGGCACGGTGGTCTTGGCAAAGGCGATGCAACCGGCCTCGTTCAGGCGTGCGGCGGGTGGGGCATCGGCGGTCTGGGGCACGAGTTCGGTGGCGGCGGTGCCGACCGGCTTGGGGCAGCCCTGGGTGGCGATCAGTTCCTTGAGGGTGACGGGAATGCCGTCGAGCGGGCTGCGCGGGGTGCCTGCGTGCCAGCGCCGTTCGCTGGCGCGCGCGCCTTCCATCGCGCCTTGCGCATCGAGCGCCCATGTCGCGCAGAGCACGGGTTCGAGCCGCTCCACCCGCGCCAGCACATCGGCCATCACCTCGACCGGAGACAGCGCCCGCGTCGCAAAGGCGCGGGACAGTTCCGCTCCACTCAGATCGGCCAGTTCTTCGCGCATGCGTGCTCCTATCCGGTTGCAGGGTGTCAGATGAAGATGGTGTCAGTCCCGCCCGATGATCGCGCGGCCTCCCTCGCGCGGCCAGAGCGCCGTGCAGGCGGCGACCACCAACGCATTGATCGCAAGGCCGATCAGGCCGGGGTTGATCCCGCCCGGCGCCCCGCCCGCCAGCCGCGCCCAGACGATGAACACCCCCGCCGCCCCGATCCCGGCCAGAACCCCGCGCGCGGGCATCCGGGCGACCAGCAGCGCCCCGACAAAGCCCGGCAGGGTCTGGACGATGCCGAAGTAGAACACGTTGTTGAGCGTGGCGATCAGCGGCACTTTGGCCTGCGTGGCGAGGATCGAGAGCGCGAGGAACACCGCGATGACCACCTTCGACCAGCCCTGTTGCGCACGGTTGCCGAGGCCGGGCACGAGGTTGCGCGTGAACAGCGGCGCAATCGCGAGGCACACGCTCGACAGGATCATCAGCCCTGAAAGCACCACCGCCGCCATGACCAGCCCGACCACCCAGCCCGGCAGCAGCGCCATGGCGACGGCCAGAAACACGAAATCGGGCCGGGGCACGGCAATGCCATGGCGCTGCGCGAAATAGGCGACCACCATCAGCAGCGGGAACATGACCATGTAGAGCGGGGCGATCACTTGCGCGCGCTGGATCGCACGGGGGTCGCGGGCCGAGAAGATGAAGGCCCAGTTCTGCGGGATCATCGCAAAGCCCACCGCTTGCAACAGGATCGTGCTGATCGCGAAAGGCAGGCCCCCGCCCGCTGCCGGGGGGAGCGCGGGGGCGGGTGCTGCCGCTGCTGTCCCTGCGCCAGCCCCGTTCCAGTGGGCAATCGCCAGCGCGCCCACCAGCAGGATCGAGCCGAGCATCAGCACGTCCTTGAGCACGGCCACGAAGGCCGAGGCGCGCAGGCCCGCCAGCGCCACATAGGCAAACGTGAGCAGCCCAGCCGCGCCCAGCAGGGCCATGACCGGCGCCTGTGGCACGAGGGCGGCCAGCACCAGTTTCATGCCGAGGAACTGCATCGTCCCGATCGGCACGAGCAGCACGATGGCCCCCGCCGCGATCAGGATTTCGAGCGCCCGGCTGTCGAAATGGGCGCGGAAGAAATCGGGGATCGTCGCCGATCCATAGATATTGCCCGCCCGCCAGATCCACGGGCCCAGAAAATAGAGGCAGGGCCCGGCCAGCAGGATATAGCCGAAGAACCACAGCACGAAGCTGTCCCCCCCGGCATAGACCCCGCCGGGAAAGCCCAGCATCGTGGCAATCGAATAGGTCTCGCCCACCGAGAGGAAGAAGAACAGCAGCGCGCCGAACTGGCCGCCGGCCACGAAGAACGCGCGGGCGTCGTCGTGGCCCTGACCTTGCCCCTGCTTGCGCCCGCGCCGCGCCCACAGCGCAATCCCGAGCGAGAGCGCCATGATCAGGACAAAGCTGGCGATCATGCCTGGTCGTCTTCCGCAGGCCGGTCGTCTTCCGCAGGGGAGCCAGCGGTGAAGCGATAGCACAGCGCCAGACAGACGCTGGTGACCGGGGCGCAGGCAAACAGGCACCAGATGCGCAAGTCGATGCCCAGCCAGCGACCGGCATCGGCGGGCACGGCCAGCGCCGAGAGCAGCACCAGCGCGAGCGGGAGCAGCAGCCCCAGCGCAATGGCCCAGCGCGGCGGCGCGGCTGTCGTGGCGCCGCGCTGTCGATGGCGATGGGTCATGGGCGGTCCTTCACCTGAGGGGGCTTCACCGGGCAGGCAGCATCGACCAGGTCAGCACCTTCGATCCGGGCGGCGGGGTGGCGGCAAAGACGCCGCGGGCAATGGCGCGGGCCAGCGTGTCGGCGGCGATCGCCCCGGCCTTGAGCACGGTGATCGTGCGCGGTTCCCTGGGCTGGATGCGGCCCGTGCAGATGGCGAAGACGACATCGCCATCGAACGGGGTGTGGACCGGGCGGATCGCGCGCGCGAGGCCATCCTGCGCCATGATCGCCACGCGCTTCATCTCGTCGGCGGTCAGGTCGAGGTCGGTGGCGATGCAGGCGATGGTGGTGTTCTCGCGCGCGGCGGCGCCCTTGGTATGGCCCCATTCCTCGGGCCCCACGCGCATGGGCAGCGGGGTGAGCCCGCCGAATTCGTTGCCGATCTCGAACGGGGCGGCCCAGAACTGGCGCGTGCCGGGCAGCACGATCGAGCCCATCGAATTGACCGCGACGATGGCGCCCACGGTGAACCCGTCGCTCGCCACGCACGAGGCCGAGCCCAGCCCACCCTTGAGCCCGCCCGCCATCGCGCCATAGCCCGCGCCCGAGGTGCCCAGCGCGAATGTCTCGCCCACGGCGGCCAGCGCTTGCGCGCCCAGCTCGCGATAGGGGGGCTCGGTTCCCCAGTCCTTGTTGCCGCCATTGGCAAGGTCATAGAGGATCGCGGCGGGCACGATGGGCGAGACCGGCACGCCCGCATGGGCCATGCCGCCATAGCCGATTCCGCGCGCGCCCAGATGCGCCGCGACGCCATCGGCCGTGGCCAGCCCCCACGACGAGCCGCCCGACAGCACGATGGCATTGGCCGCATGGACGAGGTTGTAGCCATCGAGCGCATCGCTTTCGCGTGTGCCGGGGCCGCCACCGCGCACGTCGATGGCGGCGGTCGAGAGCTTGTCGGCCAGGATCACGGTGGCGCCGGTGCGCACGTCGGCGTCCTGCGCGCAGCCCACGGTGATGCCGGCCACGTCGGTGATCAGGTTGCGCGGGCCGGTGCGGCCGAGCATGGCGGTCGCGGCAGAGGCCGGGGCAGGGGCCAGCGTGTGCGCTGGCGCGGCCT
>DQVI01000073.1 GCA_015661825.1 Novosphingobium capsulatum | reverse complement strand
GTGCGGGCGCGCGCAGCGGGGCGGCCGGGCCGCTGGTGTGGTTCGCGCGCTTTGGCACGATGACGCGGATGGACAGCGCCGGGGTCACCGCGTGGCTGGCGCGCGAGACGCAAGGGGAAGGCCGTCTGGGCCCTCTTGAACCGCAGCATTCGCCCGGCGGCTATGGCCGCGCGTTCGACTGTGTGCAGGAAGCGATCCGCGCCGGCGACATCTATCAGGCCAACCTGACCTTTCAGCTCGCCGGATCGTGGAGCGGCGATCCGCTGGCAATCTATGCGTCTTTGCGCGCGGCGGCGCAGGCGGGGCATGGCGCGGTGCTGTGGGACGGGTCGCACTGGCACCTGTCGGTCTCGCCCGAGCTGTTTTTCCAGCTTGATGGATCGACCGTGACCGTGCGCCCGATGAAGGGCACGGCCCCGCGCGGGCGCACGGCGGAGGAAGATGCGGCGCTCAAGGCCGCGCTCGCCGCCAATGCCAAGGACCGCGCGGAGAACCTGATGATCGTCGATCTCATGCGCAACGACCTCTCGCGCGTGGCGGTGCCCGGCACGGTGCGGGTCGAACAGCCCTTTGCCATCGAAACCTACCCGACCGTCCACCAGATGGTGACGACCGTGACCGCCCGGCTGGCCCCCGGCGAGGACGCGGGCAGCCTGCTGCGCGCGATCTTCCCGTGTGGCTCGATCACCGGCGCGCCCAAGATCCGCGCGATGGAACTGATCGACATGGCCGAGCGCGACGCGCGCGGGCTCTATTGCGGGGGCATCGGCCATGTCGATGTGCCTGCGGGTGAAGGGGAAAGCCGCCGCGATGATGCGCCCGCCACTGGCGGCGCGGCGTTCAATGTGGCAATCCGCACGGTGCGCCTCGTGCCCGATCATCCTGGCGCTGCCGGTGGGCGGGCGACAATGGGTGTCGGCTCGGCGGTGGTCGCGGATTCGACGCGGCTGGGCGAATGGCGCGAATGCGTGGTGAAGGGGGATTTCTTGCGGGTGAATGCAGGCCATGCCGACCTGATCGAGACGATGGCGTTCGATCCCGCCACGGGCATTGCCCTGCTCGAAGGCCATCTCGAACGCATCGGGCGCAGCGCGCACGAACTGGGCTTTGCGTTCGACCGGCACGGCGTGCGCAATGCGATCCATGCCTTGTGCTTCGATCTGGTGGCGCCTTCCAAAGTGCGGCTCGTGCTCGCGCGCAGCGGCGCCCATGCCCTCGAAGCCACCCCCTTGCCCGCGCCCTTTGCCGGGCCGGTGGCCTGCGCGGTCCTGCCGCTGCCGGTGGCTTCGGGCGACTGGCGGCTGCGCCACAAGACCAGCGATCGCGGGTTCTACGAGGCCGCGCTCAAGGTGGCGCGCGGGGCCGGGGCGGGCGAGGCCCTGTTGCTGCGCGACGATGGCTGGCTGACCGAAGGCAGCTTCACCTCGATCTTCGTCGAGCGCGAGGGCGTTCTGGTCACCCCGCCTGCCACGCGCGGTCTGCTGCCGGGCGTGCTGCGCGCCGACCTGATCGCGCAAGGCCGCGCCGTCGAGGGCGACCTTTCGCTCGATGATCTTTCGGGCGGTTTTTTCATCGGCAACGCCTTGCGCGGGCTGATCCCGGCGCGACTTCTGGGCCGGGATTGATCCTTTATGTTCGAGCAGACCACCAGCGCCGCGCTGGGCCGCATTTCGCCCTCGCGCACCAGCGCGATGACCGACCGCGCCATCGAATTGCGCGCACAAGGGCGCGACATCATCTCGCTTTCGGTGGGCGAGCCCGATTTCCCCACGCCGCCCCATGTGATCGAGGCCGCAAAAGCCGCGCTCGATGGTGGGCAGACGCGCTATACCGCCGTTGCCGGAACGGCAGCCCTGCGCGAGGCTGCCGCGCTCCATTTCCGGCGTGATCTGGGCATCACGGTGCCGCCTTCGCAAGTGATCGTGACGGCGGGCGGCAAGCAGGCGATCTTCGAGGCGCTGCTCGCCACGCTCGATCCGGGCGACGAAGTGCTGATCCCTTCGCCCTGGTGGGTCAGCTATCCCGAGATCGTTCGCTTTGCCGGGGCCAGCGTCGTCGACCTGCCCACGCAAGGCTCGGGCGGCTTTCGCATCACGCCCGCCCAGCTCGAAGCGGCGATCACGCCGGCCACCCGCTGGCTCCTGCTCAACAGCCCCGGCAACCCGACCGGCGCGACGTACCCGGCCGAGGAATTGCGCGCGCTGGGCGAGGTTCTGCGCCGTTTCCCGCGTGTGCTGGTGCTGTCCGACGATATCTATGCCCCGCTGCGCTACAACGAGGGCGCCCATGCCACGCTCAGCGTCGTCTGCCCCGATCTGGCCGACCGCGTGCTGACCGTCTCGGGCGTGTCGAAGAGCCATGCGATGACCGGTTTCCGCATCGGCGTTTCGGCGGGGCCGGAATGGCTGGTCAAGGCCATGGGCAAGTTGCAGTCGCACAATTCGGGCAACCCCTGCTCGATCGCCCAGGCCGCCGCCACCGCCGCGCTGGCCGGGCCGCAGGAATTCCTGGCCGACTGGCGCGAACGCTTCCGCGTCCGGCGCGACCGGGTCGTCGCCGCGATCAACGCCATTCCGGGGCTTTCGACCCCGGTGCCCGACGGGGCGTTCTATTGCATGGTCGATGCCGGGCCGCTGATGGCGCGCTTTGGCGATGATGAGGCGCTGGTCATGCACTTGCTCGAACACGGGGTGGCGGTGGTGGCCGCTTCGGCCTTCGGGGGCGCGCAGGGTTTCCGCATTTCCTTTGCGGCGGATGATCTGGTGCTGGACGAGGCGCTCAGGCGGATCGCGGCGGCGCTCTGAGCGCCTTGCCCCTCCGTCAGCCCTTCGGGCTGCCACCTCCCCGCAAGCGGGGAGGACCATAGAGATCCTCCCCATGCAATGGGGAGGTGGCAGGCCGCAGGCCTGACGGAGGGGCGCCCCCCTCTTGCCGCCGCGCCGAAACGCGCGCAAGGGAGCGACATGATCGAAATTCCCATTCTCTTCGAAGACGGCGAGGCGCTCGTCATCGACAAGCCTGCCGGTTTGCCGCTCGACAGGCCGCGCGCCGGGGGCATTGCCCTCGAAGACCGGCTCGACGAATTGCGTCTGGGCTTCCAGCGCCCGCCCATGCCGGTCCACCGGCTCGACCGCGACACGTCGGGCTGCCTGCTGCTCGCGCGCAATCCCAAGGCGCTCAAGCGCTTTTCGGCGGCGTTCGAGGCGCGGCAGGTCGAAAAGGTCTATTGGGGCGTGGTCGCGGGCGAGGTCGAGGGCACGGCTGGCACCATCGCGCTCAATCTGTCCAAGATTTCGAGCGCGGCAGCAGGCTGGCGGATGATCGCGGCCAAGAAGGGCAAGCCTGCCGTCACGCATTGGCGCGTGCTGGCGCGCCTGCCGGGCCGCACGCTCGTCGAATTCCGCCTCGAAACCGGGCGCACGCATCAGGTCCGCATCCATGCGCTGGCGGGTCTGGGCGCGCCCCTGCTGGGCGATCCGGTCTATGGCGATGGTCAGGGCGCCGGGCGCACGCTGCTCCATGCCGCGCGGCTGGTCGTGCCCCGCGAGGGCAAGGAGCCGATCGTGGCCGAAGCCCCGATTCCGGCTGACATTGCCGGGCTGGGCTTCACCCTGTGAGCGATGATCCGCAAGTCCTCGTGGCGCGGGCCATGGGGCTTGTGGAAGAAAGCTTCATCGCCGCCGCCGGGCCGGGGGGACAGAATGTCAACAAGGTGGCGACGGCGGTGCAGTTGCGCGTCAATGCCTATGCCTTGCGGATGTCGCCCCCGGTGTTCCACCGGTTGAAGGAACTGGCGGGCAGCAAGTGGACGGCGGCGGGCGAGATCGTGCTGACCGCGCGCCGCTTCCGCACGCAGGAAGCCAACCGGCAGGACGCGCGCGAGCGTCTGGCCGACATGCTGCGCGATGCCTGCAATCTCCCCGAAAAGCGCGCGAAGTCGCGGCTCAACCGCGTGGGCAAGGTCCAGCGGTTGCAGGGCAAGAAGATCAGGGGCGCGGTCAAGGCCGGGCGCGGCAAAGTCCGGCTGGACTGAGGCGCTCGCGCGCGCGGCCCTCACCGTGTTCCGAAAATAATAGACCGGTCGTATGGATGGAGCCTGAGGTGCTGCCATGCCGTATCCTTGCATATACAGCCAATCGGGGCAGGGCCGGTTGCGGAGGCCTGGCTAGACGATCGGTCTAGATCATGGTAGGAAGGGGCATGTCGCAAGCTTCTGTCCTCACCGTTCCTGCCGACCGCGATACCCGCTCCACCATCCTGGCCACCGGGCGCAGGGTCATGGGCGCAAAGGGGTTTTCCGCTGTCGGGTTGAGCGAGATCCTGGGCGAGGCGGGCGTGCCCAAGGGCTCGTTCTACCACTACTTCGGCTCGAAGGACGCCTTTGGCGAGGCGATGCTCGACGCCTATTTCGAGGACTATCTGCGCGAGATGGACCTCGTCGTGACCAAGCCGGGGCTGACCGGGGCGGAGCGGCTGATGCTCTATTTCGCCAACTGGCGCGAGACGCAGGGGGCGATGGACTGTCAGGGGCGCTGCCTGACGGTCAAGCTGGCTGCCGAAGTCTCCGACTTGTCGGAAACGATGCGCCGGGCGCTCAAGGCGGGGACCGATGGGGTCATCGCGCGGCTGGCCGCCATGATCGGGGCCGGGGTGGATGATGGCTCGATCCGCATCGCCAGCACTGCCCGCGATGTCGCGACGAGCCTCTATCACCAGTGGCTGGGGGCGAGCGTGATGGTCAAGATCTTGCGCGTGGAAGACCCGTTCGACTGTGCCGCGCGGACCACCCGCCAGATGATCGGCCAGATTGCGGCATGAGAGCGAGGGATACGGTTTGTGACGGATGACAGGGCCGGTTTCATACCGAGACCGGTTTCATGTGAATCAAAGTTGAGACAGGCCAGAGCAGGCGGCGCCCATGCCGGGGCCGCGTGGGCAGGACAAGCCGCACGAATGGATTAGGGCCAGTTCCGTCCATTCGCGCAACGGCGCCGACATGATGAGTCCCGCACCCGGCAACCGGGGCGCGGACTGTGAATCGACGATTTTGAAACGACAAGAAAACGGACAGTTCAGCCACGGGCACAGGTCTGCCCCAAGGCATGGACCAGTTCGCGACTAGGGATGAAATACACGATGGCCAAACGCATGAAGCGCGTCTTCGCGACGTTGGCGGGCGTTGCCCTGACCGGGGCGGCAGCCTTTGGAATCTATGCCTGGCATTCGGCCCTGCCGGAAGTCGCGCGGCCCGATCCGGCCAGTTTTGCGCCTGCGCTGGTCCAGCGCGGGGCAGTGCTGGCGGCGGCGGGCTATTGCGGCTCGTGCCACACGGCCAAGGGGGGCAAGCCCTTTGCCGGTGGCTATGCGATGGCCACGCCCTTCGGCACGATCTATTCGACCAATATCACGCCCGACGCGCGCACCGGGATCGGCACCTGGTCGCAGGCCGCCTTCACCCGCGCCATGCGCGAGGGCGTGGCCCGCGATGGCAGCCACCTGTTCCCGGTCTTCCCCTACGACCATTTCCACAAGCTGACCGACGAGGACATTTCGGCGCTCTATGCGTTCCTGATGGTCCAGCCTGCGGTCGAGGCGCCCGAGCATAAAAATTCGGTGCCCTTCCCGCTCAATATCCGCCTGTTGCAGGCCGGGTGGAAGCTTCTGTTCTTCCATCCCGAACCGTTCAGGGCCGATCCCTCCAGGAGCGTGGCGTGGAACCGGGGCGCCTATCTGGCGCAAGGGCTCAGCCATTGCGGCGCCTGCCACACCCCGCGCAACGCGCTGGGCGGCGAACAGCACGGCAAGGCCTTTGCGGGCGCGGCCATCGACGGCTGGATCGCCCCGCCGCTCGACGCCAGCAATCCCGCACCCGTCGCCTGGAGCAAGGACGAACTGGCCGCCTATCTGGGGACCGGGGTGAGCCGGTATCACGGCACGGCTGCCGGGCCGATGGCGCCGGTCGTCCACGGGCTGGCGCAATTGCCGCCCGCCGATGTCGAGGCGCTGGCCACCTATTTCGCCGATGTGGCGGGCACGGCTGGCAAGACCGTCGATCCGACGCCTGCGCTGGCCAAGGCGCTGGCGGCAGGCAGGACCGGCACCGGGCTGACTTATGACCGCCCGGCGCGGCTCTATGCGGCGGCGTGCGCTTCGTGCCACTACAACGGTGTGGACACGAAGACGGGCGGCGCCCATCCGCTGCGGCCCGAACTGGCGCTCAACAATGCGCTGAACCTCGACGATCCGACCAACCTCATTCAGGTCATGGTCCATGGCATCGACGCGCGCGATGGCGCGCCCGGCGTGGTCATGCCCGCGTTCGGGCATTTGCGCGATGCCGATCTGGCCGCGATTGCCGGGTACTTGCGCGCCACGCGCACGAACAAGGCGCCGTGGACCGACCTCGATCAGAAAATTGCCGCCGTGCGGGCGCAGGCCGCCGCACAGGCGAAGGGGGAATGAACCCATGACCAGCTTCACATTGAACGGCAAGGCCGTGACGGTCGACATCGACGACGATACCCCGCTCCTCTGGGCGATCCGCGAGGAAGCCGGGCTGACCGGCACCAAGTTCGGCTGCGGGATCGGCATGTGCGGGGCCTGTACGGTCCATGTCGGGGGCCGCGCGACGCGCTCGTGCATCACGCCGGTCTCGGCGGTCGAGGGCGTCGATGTCACCACCATCGAGGGCCTCGACCCTGCCGCCCAGCACCCGGTGCAGAAGGCCTGGCGGGCGATTCAGGTGCCCCAGTGCGGCTATTGCCAGTCGGGCCAGATCATGCAGGCCGCGGCCATGCTCAAGGATTTCCCGGCCCCTTCGGACGCGGACATCGACGCGGTGATGACCGGCAACCTGTGCCGCTGCATGACCTATGTGCGCATCCGCGAGGCGGTGCGCGAGGCGGCGGCTGAAATGGGCGGCCATGGTCGCGCCGTTTCGGCCCCGCAGGCCGGAAAGGACGCAGCATGAGCGGCCCGCTGCAACGCCTCAAGGGCGCGCAAGGTTCGGCGCTGAGCCGCCGTGGCTTCATGGTCACTGCCGCCGGGGCGGGGATCGCCTTTGGCTTCACCCGTCTGGCACAGGCGGCGATGGACCCGGCCGAGCCGGGCGGGACGGTGGCGCCGGCCGCGCCGCCGCAAGTCGACCCCAGCCTGTGGTTTGCCATCGACGCGGCGGGCACGGTGACGGTCAACATCATTCGCGCCGAGATGGGCCAGCATGTCGGCACCGCGCTCGCGCGGATTCTGGCCGACGAGCTGGAAGCCGACTGGGACAAGGTGCGGATCGTCCATGTCGATACCGATCCCAAGTGGGGCCTGATGGTCACTGGCGGAAGCTGGTCGGTCTCGCAGACGTTCCCGGTCTTCAGCCAGGCGGGCGCGGCCGGGCGTATCGCGCTGATCGAGGCGGGGGCGCGGCTGCTGGGCGTGGCCCCATCGGCCTGCGTGGCGCGCAAGGGCCATGTCGTGTCGGGCGGGCGGTCTGTTTCCTATGGCGACATTGCCCGGCGCGGCGGCGTGCTGCGCCGGTTCAGCGAGGCGGAAATGGCGAAAATGCCGATCAAGCCGGTCTCGCAGCGGCGCCTGATCGGCGCCCCGGTCAAGGCGCTCGATATTGCCGCCAAGACCGATGGCACCGCGCGCTATGGCATCGATGCCCGGCTCCCCGGCATGGTCCATGCGCGGCCCCTGCTGCCGCCCACGCGCAATGGCGCCAAGGTCGTCTCGATCGACGACAGCGCGGCGCGCGGGGTCAAGGGCTACCTCCAGTGCCTCGAAATCAACGACCCGACGAAGACCGTCACCGGCTGGGTGCTGGTGATCGCGCAGAGCTATCACGCCGCGCTCAAGGCCAGCCGTCTGGTCAAGGTGCAGTGGACGGGGGGCGACAAGGCCACGGTTTCGGAAAAGGACATCCAGGACCACGGCTTTGCGCTGATCGGCAAGGGCGATACGGGTGTCGATCTCGATGTCGGGCCCGATGCGGTCGGCCCGGCCTTCACGGCGGCGGCCAGCACCCTGCAACGCGATTACACGACCGCGACCGTGCTCCACTTCCAGCTCGAACCGCTCAATGCGCTGGCGCACGAGCATGACGGGGTGATGGAAGTCCACACCGGCAACCAGTGGCAATCGCTGATCCTGCCCACCCTCGCCAAGGCGCTCGACCTGCCCGAGGACAAGGTGATCCTGCGCAGCTACATGCTGGGGGGCGGCTTCGGGCGGCGTCTGAACGGCGACTATATCGTGCCTGCCGTGCTGGCCGCGCGCGCGCTCAAGCGCCCGGTCAAGCTGGTGCTGACGCGCGAGGACGACGCCCGCTTCGACTCGGTGCGTTCGCCCTCGGCCCAGCGCGTGGCCATGGCCTTCGACAAGGACCACGGCGTGACCGCGATGACCCACGATGCCTGCGCGGGCTGGCCCACGCAGGTTCTGGCCGGCACGCTGCTCTCGCCCGGCAAGAACGGCAAGTACGATCCCTTCGCCATTGCGGGCGCCGATCACTGGTACGACGTGGGCCAGCAGCGCGTGCGCGCGATTTCCAACGATCTGGCCAATGCCACGTTCTGCCCCGGCTGGCTGCGGTCGGTCGGGCCGGGCTGGACCAACTGGGCGCTCGAAAGCTTCATGGACGAGGCCGCGCACCATGCCGGGGTCGATCCGGTGGCCTTCCGCCTGCGCCTGCTCAATGGCAAGGGCCGCAATGCAGGCAGCGCGCCCAAGGCCGTGGGCGGCGCGCTGCGTCAGGCGGCGGTCCTGCGCGAACTGGCCCACAAGGCCGGCTGGGGCAAGGCTTTGCCCCAGGACACCGGGCTGGGTATCGCCACCAGCTTTGGCCAGGAACGCGACATGCCGACCTGGGTGGGCTGCGCCGCGCAAGTCCATGTCGACCGCGCGAGCGGGGTGGTCACCGTCCAGAAGCTGACCCTGGTGACGGACGCGGGCACCATCGTCGATCCCGACGGCGCCCTGGCGCAGACGCAGGGCGGCGCGCTTTGGGGCCTGAGCATGGCGCTCCACGAGGGGACCGAATTTGCCAATGCGCAAGTCCGGGATGTCAACCTCGACACCTACATGCCGCTGCGTCTGGCCGACGTGCCCGAGATGGACATCAGCTTCCTGCCCAGCACGCAGGCCCCGGTGGGGCTTGGCGAACCGGCGGTGACGGTCGTGGCCCCGGCCATCGGCAATGCCATCTTCGCGGCGACCGGCGCGCGGCTGCGCCACCTGCCGATCACGCCCGAGGCCGTGCGCGCCGCGCTTAAGGGCTGAGAGCTTGTAAAAAAGAGGGGAGGCGGGGTGGCTGGTGCCGCTCCGTCTCCCCCCTTTTTTCTTGGGATCAGGCCTCGATGCCCAGTTCCGTCAGCAGGAACGCGAATTCCTCGGCGGCTTCCTTCAGGCTTTCAAAACGGCCCGACTTGCCGCCGTGGCCCGCGCCCATGTTGGTCTTGAAGATCAGGGCGTTGCTGTCGGTCTTCAGCTCGCGCAGGCGGGCCACCCACTTGGCCGGTTCCCAATAGGTCACGCGCGGGTCGTTGAGCCCGGCGGTCACCATCAGCGGGGGATAGGCCTGCGCGGCAACCTGATCGTAGGGCGAGTACGAGCGGATCAGGTGAAACGCGGCCTCGTCCTCGATGGGGTTGCCCCATTCGGGCCATTCGCCCGGCGTGAGGGGGAGGCTCTCGTCGAGCATCGTGGCCAGCACGTCGACAAACGGCACATCGGCCACGACCGCGCCGAACAGCTCGGGCGCCTGGTTGATCACCGCGCCCATCAGTTCGCCGCCCGCCGAGCCGCCCGAGGCTGAGATTTTCCCCGCAACCGTAAAGCCGTGGTCGATCAGCCCGCGTGCGACATCGATGAAATCGTTGAAGGTATTGGTGCGGTTTTCCAGCTTGCCCGCCTTGTACCAGCCGCGCCCGAGATCGTCGCCGCCGCGAATATGGGCGATGGCATAGGCCATGCCCCGGTCGAGCAGCGAGAGCCGCGTGGTCGAAAAGCCCGGCCCGATGGCAATGCCATAGGCGCCATAGCCATAGAGGTGCAGCGGCCCACCGGGCTCGCGGTCCTTGCGCCAGACCACCGAGACGGGCACCAGCGTGCCATCGCGCGCCGGAATGTCGAGCCGGGTGGTTTCATAGAGCGCGGCATCATAGCCCGAGGGGATTTCCTGAACCTTCAGGCGCGTCAGGCTGCGGCTGGCGACGTCGTAGTCGTAGACGGACGAGGGGCTGACCATCGATTCATAGCCGACGCGCAAGGTCTGGGTCGCCCATTCCGGGTTGTCGCCCAGGCTGGCTTCATAGCTCGCCTCGGGGAAGGCGATGGGCTCGATCCGCGCCGGGTCGTCGTAATAGCGCACCTCGATCCGGTCGAGCCCGCGCACGCGGCCTTCCACGACGTAGAAATCGCGGAACAGTTCAAAGCCGGTCAGGTAGAAATCGTCGCTGCCCGCGATCAGCGTGGTCCACTGGTCGGGCTTTGCCAGCGGCGCGGTGGCGAGGCGGAAGTTCTCGTGGGTGTCGTTGGCGTGGATGAACAGCGTGCCGTCGCGCTCGTCGACATCGTATTCCACGCCCTTTTCCCGCGCGCGGACGAGCAGCGGTTCCCTGAGCGGATCATCCGTGGGGATCAGGCGCACTTCGCTGGTCTCGTGGTCGCCGGTCGAGACGATCAGCCACTTTTCATTGGCCGACAGCGCCGCGCCCGCGCGAAAGCCCTCGTCGTCCTCGTGGAAGAGCTCGATGTCCGTATCGAGCGGCTGGCCCAGCCAGTGCAGGCGCACATTGTCGGTCCGCCAGTTCTCGTTGGCGAGGCTGTAGACGAGGCCGGTATCGCCCTTCACCCAGATCAGCCCCGAATTGGTGCCGGGGATTTCGTCGGGCAGGATTTCGCCGGTGGCGATCACCTTGATCCGCGCGGTGAACCGCTCCGAGCCGTTGTCGTCGACCGACCAGGCCAGCAGGCGCCCGTCGTTGGAGACCGAAATCGCGCCGAGGCGGAAATAGTCGTGCCCCTGCGCCAGCGCCACTTCGTCGAGGATCAGTTCGTCGGCGCTGCCATCGGCGGGCGCATCGACCGGGCGGCGCCACCACTTCTTGTACTCGGCGCCTTCCTCGTATTCGATCCAGTAGACGAACGCGCCGTCCTTTTGCGGGACCGAGGTATCGGCTTCCTTGATACGCCCGCGCATTTCGGCAAACAGCGTGTCGATCAGCGGCTTGCGGGGGGCCATCGCGGCCTCGAACCAGGCATTTTCGGCTTCGAGATGGGCGAGGATTTCCGCGTCCCTGACCTCGGGATAGCCGGGGTCGCGCAGCCAGGCATAGTCGTCGTGAATCGTGGTGCCGTGCACGGTGAAGCTGTGGGGCTTCTTCGCGGCGAGGGGGGGATGGGCTGGCTGGCTCTTGGCGGCAGTGGTCATCATTGCCATCTATGGTGCCGCTGCCCGCCCCGCAAGACGCCCGCTGTTGACGCATGCACTGGCATCTGCGCGCGCAGGTGGTTACAACGCGAACCAATCCCGCCTACCCAGCCAATCCCGCCTACCCAGATCGAGGAATGCCTCCCATGCTCATGCTCACCCACGAAGCCCGTCTTGAGGCGCTGCGTGCCGAACTGGCGCGCCGGGGGCTCGACGGTTTCGTCATTCCCATTTCCGACGAGCACATGAGCGAATATGTCGGCGCCTATGCCCAGCGTCTGGGCTGGCTGACCGGCTTTGGCGGTTCGGCGGGCACGGCGGTCGTCCTTGCCGACAAGGCGGCGATCTTCGTTGACGGGCGCTACACGATCCAGGTGCGCGAGCAGGTCGACGGGCGGCTCTATGAATACCAGTCGGTGCCCCAGACCAGCCCCGGCGCGTGGCTGGCGGCCCATGTGCGCCCCGGCATGGTGATCGGCTATGACGCATGGCTTCATGCCAAGCCCTGGGCCGACGGCGCGGCTGCCGCGCTCAAGGCGCGCGGGGCCAGCCTCAAGGCGGTCGAGGGCAACCCGCTCGACGCCGTGTGGGAAGACCAGCCCGCCCCTTCGCCCGCGCCCGCCGTTCCCCATGCAGACCAGTATGCCGGGCAAAGCGTGGCTGAAAAGCGCGCGCAAGTCGCGCAATGGCTGGAAGCGCGCGGCGCCGATGCGGCGGTGGTCACCGCGCTCGACGGGGTGGCCTGGCTGCTCAACATGCGTGGGGCCGACGTGTCGCGCACGCCGGTCGCGCTTTCGTTCGTGATCGCCCATGCCGATGGCACGGCAGACCTGTTCATCGCGCCCGAAAAGGTGAACCCGGCGCTCGTCGCCCATCTGGGCAATGCGGTGCGCATCCATGATCGCGCGGCCTTTGTGCCCGCGCTCAAGGCCTTTGGCGGCAAGACCGTGGCGGTCGATCCCGAACGCGCGGTGGCGGCCGTGTTCCACGCGCTGGAGGAAGGCGGCGCGCGCGTCCTCACGCTGACCGATCCCACCGTCCTGCCCAAGGCCTGCAAGAACCCGGTCGAACAGGCCGGTCACCGCGCCGCGCAGAGCCGTGATGGCGCGGCGGTTTCGCGCTTCCTCCACTGGCTCTCGGTCGCCGCGCCCAAGGGCGGCGAGACCGAACTTTCGGCCTCGGCCCGCCTTCTGGCCGAGCGGGAAAAGACCGGCCTGCTCAAGGATCTGTCGTTCGACACGATCTCGGGCGCGGGGCCCAACGCGGCGATCCCGCACTATCACGTCGATGAACAGTCGAACCGCGCGATCGAGCCCAACAGCGTCTATCTGGTCGATTCGGGCGGCCAGTATCTCGACGGGACGACCGACATCACCCGCACCGTCTGGGTCGGCCCCGATGCCGCCCCGGCCGAAGTGAAGGACCGCTTCACCCGCGTGCTCAAGGGCCATATCGCGCTCGATCAGGCGGTCTTCCCGGTCGGCACGGCGGGCAGCCAGCTCGACAGCTTCGCGCGCCAGTTCCTGTGGGCGGCGGGCCTCGACTATGCCCATGGCACCGGGCACGGCGTCGGCAGCTTTCTGGCCGTCCACGAAGGCCCCCAGCGCATCGCCAAGGCGGCGGGCGGACAGGCGGGCACCACGCAAGGCCTGCTGCCCGGCATGATCCTGTCGAACGAGCCGGGCTACTACAAGGCTGGCGCATACGGCATCCGCATCGAGAACCTCGTGCTGGTGGAAGAGCGCGCGATTGCCGGGGCCGAAGGCCCGTTCTGCGGCTTCGAGACGCTCACCTTTGTCCCCATCGACCGCGCGCTGGTCGATCTGGACCTGCTGACCCCTGCTGAACGGGCATGGTGGAACGCTTATCATGCGCGCACGCTGGCCCTGCTGGCCCCGCAACTCGAAGGCGCCGATCTGGCCTGGCTGGAGGCCGCCTGCGCGCCGCTCTGATGGTCTCGGGGCTTTGGGCTTGCCGGGGATTTCGTTCGTGTTATGTTCCTTCTGGCTGGCGATTCGCCGGTCAGGAGAGGCATTATGATCGGCTATGTAACCCTGGGAACCAACGATCTGGCGCGCGGCGCGGCATTCTATGATGCGCTCGCCGCCGAAATGGGCACGGGACGCATGATGGAATGGCCCAAGGCCATCGCATGGGGCACGCCGGGTGGCGGCGCGGGCATCGGGCTGACCCTGCCGTTCGATGGCCAGCCCGCCACGGTGGGCAACGGGGTCATGGTTGCGCTCGAGGCAAAGGACGCCGCGCAAGTCGACCGGCTTCATGCCATCGCGCTGGCCCATGGCGGCACCTGCGAGGGTGCGCCCGGTCCACGCGGCGACGAGGGCTTCTATGCCGCCTATTTCCGTGATCCCGATGGCAACAAGCTGAATGCTTTTGTGATGGGCTGATCGCGCGGCGGGATGACAGGCGGGGGCAGGCCATCGCTGTGCAAGGCGTGTGCGCCAACGCGACAATTGACGACAAAAAATTCGTAATTCAGGCATACTCCCGCGACATCCCGCCCCCATATGGAAAGACATGGAAGCTGCGGTGTTCGCCACGCAAGTCCTTGTGCCGGAAGGGGCCCCACCTTGTCCCCCACAAAACCCTTCCGGCAGGCGGGCTCGCAGTTTCCAACCTTTTTCGATCACCGTGTCGCAGGCCGTCCTGCCTGGGCCTCACTGGTCCGGCGCGGCCTTCTGTTGGGAGTCTGTTGCGATGAAGAAGTTCGCTTTGGGCCTTGCTGTTGCCGGTCTGGCGCTGGGCAGTGCCGGTGCGCTCTATGCCGCCGCGCCCGCGCCGTCCGAAGGCGCGCACCCCAGGTGGGATGGCACGTTGACCTGGGCGCAGGCCCAGGCCGATGCGATCTGGGCCAAGCTCGATGTCAACAAGGACGGCAAGCTCGACCAAGCCGACCGCGAGGCGGCGGAACTCAAGCGCTTCGATGCCATGGACGCCAACCATGATGGCATGATCAGCCGCGCCGAATTTCTGGCCCATGCCCAGGCCCGCCATGACGCGATGAAAAAGCACATGGCCGACATGCCCCCCATGGGCGGCATGAAGGACGGCATGAAGGATGATGCTGGCGGCGCCCGCCCGCGCGGGATGATGGGCCATCATGGCATGGGCGGCATGGCGGCCCTCCACATGCTGGGCCTGAAGCCTGACAAGGATGGCGTGATCACCCGCGCGGCCTATGATGCGGCGGTCAAGGCCCGCTTCGACAAGGCCGACACCAACCACGACGGCACGCTCACCCGCGACGAGATGCGCGCGGCCATGCCCCGTCCGCCGTTTGGCGGGAAGGGCCCCGGCGGCTGGGGCGGCCATGGCGGCGCCGGCAAGATGGATGGCCCGATGGCCGACATGCCGCCTGCCGATGATGACGGAAACTGAGGAACGTCGATTGACGGGGATTGGCAGCATGAGTGAACCGGCAGGAACCCGTATCCTTCTGGTGGACGATGAAGCGGCCCTGCGCGAAGCCCTGGCGGACTATCTCGTCCGCCAGGGCTTCGCTGTCATGCAGGCGGGCAATGCCATCGAGGCCCGTGCGCTGCTCGGGCAGGGCAGCTTCGATCTCGTCCTGCTCGACATCATGATGCCCGGCGAGGATGGCCTTTCGCTGTGCCGCCACATGGCCGAGACACGCGCGCTGCCGGTGATCTTCATCACCGCGCGCGGCGAGGCGACCGACCGCATCGTCGGCCTTGAGATCGGCGGCGACGATTACGTGGTCAAGCCGTTCGACCCGCGCGAACTGGTCGCGCGCATCCGCTCGGTCCTGCGGCGCAGCGTGCGCCAGCCGGTCGAGGTGGCCGAGGCGCAGGTCTACCAGTTCGAGGGGTGGACGCTCGATCCGCTCAAGCGCCGCCTGACCGACCGCGAAGGCGCGGTCGTGGCGATTTCCTCGGCGGAATTCCGCCTGCTGATGGCCTTCCTCGACCATCCGCGGCAGGTGCTCGACCGCGACCGCCTGCTCGACATGGTGCAGGGCCGCGAGGCGCACCTGTTCGACCGCGCGGTCGACAACCAGATCAGCCGCCTGCGCCGCAAGATCGAGGCCGACAGCCGCAACCCGCAACTGATCCAGACCGTCTGGGGCGGGGGCTACATGCTCGCCGCCGAAGTGCGCAAGACACTCGGCCCGGCGTGATGGGCGGGACACTTGCGCCCGATGGCCGCGTGCGTGCCCGCTGGTGGTGCCCCTCCTGGTGTCCGGCATGGTGTGCCCGCGTGCTTTCGGGCGGGCCGCGCAGCCTTCAGGGGCAGATGCTGCTGGCCATCGCGCTCGCGCTGCTGGTCGCGCAGGGGCTTTCGGCGGCGCTGATCTGGCGCGAGCAGAACGCCCGCCGCGTGCAACTGACCGTCAACGAGGCGGCCTTCCGCCTGATCGAGCAGCACGGCACCGATGGCCGGGGCGATGGGCGCAACCGTCAGCGCCGCCCGCCGCCCGATGACGCCTGGCGCCTGCCGCGCGGGCTGCGCGTGCAGGTCGACAGCCGCTCGCCCGAACAGCCGGGCGACCGCCGCCGCAGTGCAGAGACCGGGGCGCTCGAGGAAGTGCTCGACGCACAAGGCGTCCCCCATCGCGCGGTGCTGGTGGTCGAGCGTATCCCGCGCGCCGATCCGGTGGTCTGGCCCTGGCTTTTGCATGTGCGGGCGCGGCTCGAAAGCTATGGCGACCATCCGCCCGAGGGGCGCCTGATCATCGCCTCGATCCAGCGCCTCGACGGCACCTGGCTGACCGCGCGCATCCTGACCCCCGGCAAGGAAGGGCCGCTGCTCTTCTCGCTGCTGTTGCAGACGATCCTGCTCTATTTCGTGCTGGTGGGCGCGGTGGCGCTGATCCTGGGGCGGATCGCGCGGCCCTTGCGCGCGCTGACGGGCCGGGTCGAGGAATTCGCCCGCGAACGCAGCGCCGAAGGCCAGCTCGAACCCGAAGGCCCCGACGACATCCGCCGCCTGATCGTGGCGCACAACGCGATGGAAGCGCGCATCGTGGGCCTGCTCGACGAGAAGAACGTGATGCTTGGTGCCATCGGCCACGATCTCAAGACCCCGCTGGCCGCGCTGCGCGTGCGGATCGAGGCGGTCGAGGACGATGCCGAGCGCGCACGCATGGCCGCCACGATCGAGGACATCAACCGCTCGCTCGACGATATTCTCTCGCTTGCCCGCGTGGGCCGTCCGTCCGATCCGCTCGAAGTGACCGAACTTTCGGCGCTGGTGGCCGACGTGATGGGCGAATACGAGGACATGGGCGAGGACGTGACGCTGGGCGAGACGGTGCGGATCGTCCTGCCGCTGCGCGCCACATGGCTGCGCCGGGCGATGCGCAACCTTGTCTCCAACGCCTTGCGCTATGGCCAGCGCGCGCGCGTCTCGCTGGCGCGCGAGGAGGATGGCGAAGGGGGCGCCTGTGCCGTGCTGCGCATCGAGGACGATGGCCCCGGCATTCCCGAGGACGAGATCGTGCGGATGATGGAGCCGTTCATCCGCCTTGAAGCCTCGCGCAACAGTGCCACCGGGGGCACGGGCCTTGGCCTGACCCTGGCCCGAGCCATTGCCGACCAGCACGGCGGCTCGCTCGATCTGGCCAATCGCCGGGAAAACGGGCGCATTGCCGGCCTTGTCGCCACGCTGCGCCTGCCGATCCACCCTGCCGTCTGACATGCCTGGACCTTGCTGACGGTCTCTTGTGGCAGATGCCTCAGAGCCCGACCCAAAAGTCGGGCGGCGGAGGTTTGGCGAGGGATTTTGGGTCACCACAAGGAGGCTGAGAGCCCAGCGATGCTGGAAGCATC
>DQVI01000013.1 GCA_015661825.1 Novosphingobium capsulatum | reverse complement strand
CGGCTCGCACTCGCCGCCGTCATGCGCAAAATCATCACCATCGCTAACGCCAGAATCCGCGATGCAACTCGGCAAGCTCAACTGACTTGATGACGGAAAATTGCGCAGCCCTTTCATTTGCAAACCCGGTATGCACCGAATCATCCCCCCGCGCAGGCGCGCTTCCCCGATGCACGAAGGCCCTGCCGTGCGTCAGAAGAACGCACGACAGGGCCTTCGGGGCATCGATCATCCGGTCATTCGGTCAGATCGGTCCAGGCATCCTTGATCCGCTCGAAGAAGCCCTTCGATTGCGGGCATTCCTCGCCGGTTTCGGTCGACTGGAATTCGCGCAGCAGTTCACGCTGGCGGGCCGAGAGACGGGTCGGCGTCTCGACCTGGATTTCCACGACCAGATCGCCCGAGCCGCGCCCCTGCAACACGGGCATGCCCGCACCGCGCTTGCGCAACTGCTTGCCACTCTGGATTCCGGCAGGAATCTCGATCATGTGGCGGCTGCCGTCGAGACCGGGGATCTCGATCTCGCCACCGAGTGCGGCGGTCGTGAAGCTGATCGGGGCGCGGGTCAGCAGGGTGGTGCCGTCGCGCTCGAACACCTTGTGCCGGGCAATGTGGAGGAAGATGTAGAGGTCGCCCGCCGGGGCGCCGCCCGGTCCTGCCTCGCCCTTGCCGGCAAGGCGGATGCGCGTGCCGGTATCGACACCTGCGGGAACATCGACCGAGAGCGTCTGGGGGGTATCGACCCGGCCCTCGCCCCGGCAATTGCGGCAGGGCTTTTCGATGACCTCGCCGCGCCCGTGGCAATTGGGGCACGCCCGCTCGACCATGAAGAAGCCCTGCTGGGCACGGACCTTGCCGTGCCCGCCACACAGGTTGCAGCGGCGCACCGAAGTGCCAGGCGTCGCGCCCGAACCACCGCACGGCTCGCAGGCCTGCGAAACCTCGACATTGATTTCGGCGGTCTTGCCATGGAACGCCTCTTCGAGGGTGATCTCCATGTCATAGCGCAAGTCGGCGCCGCGCCGGCTCTGCTGACGGCCCCCGCCGCCGCCAAAGGCGCCGCCGAAGATCGTCTCGAAAATATCGCCGATGTCGCCAAAGTCGCCACCACCGAAACCGGCGCCGCCGCCCGGACCACCCGGACCGCCCTGCTGGAAAGCGGCATGGCCATAGCGATCATAGGCCGCCCGCTTCTGCGGGTCGGACAGGCAGGCATAGGCCTCGTTGATCTGCTTGAACTTGGCCTCGGATTCCTGGTCACCCGGATTTTTGTCGGGGTGATAGCGCATGGCCAGCTTGCGGAACGCGGACTTGATGATCTTGTCATCGGCCGTGCGCTCCACTTCGAGCAATTCGTAATAGTCGGCTTCAACTGCCATAGATAAGCCCTCTCCCCGCGAGGGGAGAGGGCCTGAGATGCCGGTCGGCGAAGGCCGGTCTGGCGGTCCCCTGGAACCTCTCCCCTTCCCCCGCCCCCGATGGGGCAAGGGAGGGGGTCATGTTGCAGATCAAGCCTTGGTGTCGTCCACTTCCGAGAACTCGGCGTCGACCACACCGTCGTCCTTGGGGCCTTCGGCACCCGGAGACGCCGCACCGGCCTGTTCCTTCTCGTAGATCGCCTGGCCCAGCTTCATCGCCTTTTCGGTGAGAGCCTGGGTCTTGGCGGTCATCGCGTCGGCGTCGCCGCTTTCGATGGCGGTCTTGGCTTCGGCAAGGGCTGCCTCGATTTCGGCCTTGAGCGCAGCGTCAACCTTGTCGCCATGCTCTTCGAGCTGGCGCTCGGTGGCATGGACGAGGCTGTCGGCGTTGTTCTTGGCTTCAGCCGCTTCACGACGCTTCTTGTCGTCGGCCGCGAACTTCTCCGCGTCCTTGACCATCTGGTCGATGTCGTTGTCCGACAGGCCACCCGAGGCCTGGATGCGGATCTGCTGCTCCTTGCCGGTGCCCTTGTCCTTGGCCGAGACGTTGACGATACCGTTCGCGTCGATGTCGAAGGTCACTTCGATCTGCGGCACGCCGCGACGGGCCGCGGGAATGCCGACGAGGTCGAACTGGCCCAGCAGCTTGTTGTCCTGCGCCATTTCGCGTTCGCCTTGGAACACGCGGATGGTCACGGCCTGCTGGTTGTCTTCGGCGGTCGAGTAGACCTGGCTCTTCTTGGTCGGGATCGTCGTGTTGCGGTCGATCATCTTGGTCATGATGCCGCCGAGCGTTTCGATACCCAGCGAAAGCGGGGTCACGTCGAGCAGCAGCACGTCCTTGACGTCGCCCTGAAGCACGCCAGCCTGAATGGCCGCGCCCATGGCCACGACTTCGTCGGGGTTCACGCCGGTGTGCGGGTCCTTGCCGAAGAAGTCCTTCACCACTTCGCGGACCTTGGGCATGCGGGTCATGCCGCCGACCAGCACCACGTCGTCGATGTCCTTGGCGGTCAGGCCAGCGTCAGCCAGCGCCTTGCGGCAGGGTTCGAGCGTGCGTTCGATCAGCTTGGCGACCAGACGCTCCAGATCGGCGCGGGTGATCGTTTCGACCAGATGCAGCGGGGTGGTGCTGCCACCTTCCATGCGCGCGGTGATAAAGGGCAGGTTGATTTCGGTGGTCTGGGCCGAGGACAGCTCGATCTTGGCCTTTTCCGCCGCTTCCTTCAGGCGCTGGAGAGCCAGCTTGTCGCCACGCAGGTCGAGGCCTTCCTTGGCCTTGAACTTGTCGGCCAGGTATTCGACCAGCGCGGTGTCGAAGTCTTCACCGCCCAGGAAGGTGTCGCCGTTGGTCGACTTCACTTCGAACACGCCATCGCCGATTTCGAGGATCGAGATGTCGAAGGTGCCGCCACCAAGGTCGTAGACCGCAATCGTCTTGCCGTCCTGCTTGTCGAGGCCATAGGCCAGCGCCGCGGCAGTCGGCTCGTTGATGATGCGCAGCACTTCAAGGCCCGCGATCTGCCCGGCGTCCTTGGTCGCCTGGCGCTGCGCGTCGTTGAAGTAGGCCGGAACGGTGATCACCGCCTGAGTCACGGTTTCGCCGAGATAGCTTTCGGCGGTTTCCTTCATCTTCTGGAGCGTGAAGGCCGAGATCTGCGACGGGCTGTAGTCCTGACCACCAGCCGCGACCCAGGCATCGCCGTTCTTGCCCTTGGTGATGGTGTAGGGCACCAGTTCGGTGTCCTTCTGGGTCAGCGGATCGTCGTAGCGACGGCCGATCAGACGCTTGACCGCGAAAATCGTGTTGTCGGGGTTGGTCACCGCCTGGCGCTTGGCCGGCTGCCCGATCAGGCGCTCACCATCCTTGGTGAAGGCGACGATCGAGGGCGTGGTGCGAGCCCCTTCCGAGTTCTCGATAACCTTGGGCGTGCCGCCATCCATCACCGCGACGCAGCTGTTGGTGGTGCCGAGGTCGATACCAATAACTTTAGCCATGTTTCCCCATTTCCTTGCGTGCTGACACCGCAAACATCCGGCGTCCCCCTTGTGGGCAGGCGCCGCTCCGGCGGCTCGTTACGGGCGGGATATAGGTGCGCTTGCGCTTGGCACAAGGCCTGCCCATGCTATGAAAGCCGCCAATTTTCATCATGGCAGACAGTAAAGGATGATAGTCATGCGCATCGGGGTTCTCACGGGCAGGAATCTGGCTGCTTTCGCCCTGTCGGCCAGCCTGTCTGTCGGCCTCGCGGCCGGTCTTTCAGGCTGTGGCAAGAAGGCCCCCGAGGCGGCGGCATCGAGCGCGGCCCCGCCGGTTCTCTCCAGCCTCGACGCCACCCCGGAAAACGCGCCGGGCACCACGCTCACGAACGCGGTGGTCCAGCTTCCCGCCGTTCCCGGCCATCCCGGCGTCGCCTATTTCACGCTCTCGCAAGGCAGTGGCCCGGCGCGCAGCCTCGTGGCCGTCCATGTCGACGGGGCAGGCAGGGCCGAAATGCACGAGAACACGATGAAGGACGGCATGATGAGCATGGCCCCGCTCGCCAGCCTGCCGCTGGCCGCCGGGCAGAGCGTCGAATTCAAACCGGGCGGCAACCATGTCATGCTGTTCGATCTGGCCCCCACGCTCAAGGCAGGCAGCGTGACCGAAGTGACCATCACCCTCGACAATGGCGACAAGGCCAGCGCCAAGGCCAAAGTGCTGGGCGCCGGCGAACCTGTCGCAGGCGGCGGGGAAGGCATGGGCGACATGGACATGAAGGGCATGGATAAAGACATGGACATGGACCACATGGATCACATGAAGCATCCGTGAGGCCGGGATGAGCGCCCGCCCCCTCACATCCGGCGAGCGGGCCATGGCCCGCTCCGTCTTCGGCGAGGCGCTCGCCCTCGATGCGGTGGAAGTGCGGCGGCGGCGCTGGTGGCCGTTCCAGCCGCGCCGGGTGGTCATGGCGCCGATGGGGCACATCCATTTCCACCCCCGCGCCGATTTCTGGCACGAGGATTTTTCGCGCGCGCCGCTGGCCCTGCAAGGCTTGCTGATCCACGAATTGTGCCATGTCTGGCAATGGCAGCAGGGCCTGTTCCTGCCGCTGCGGCGCCATCCGTTCTGCCGCTATGACTATGTGTTCGAACCGGGCAAGCCCTTTGCCGCCTACGGGATCGAACAACAGGCCGAAATCGTCCGCCATGCGTTTCTGCTGGAACGGGGGGCCTTACCCAAATTTTTCGATTCCGAATTTTCCGATTCCGAATTTTCCGAAAAAACGGGCAGGCCCGACAGGCCATCACTGGCAGACTATCGGGCCGTGCTGCCGTTTGGACCGGCTCAGCAGACGTAATATCCGCGACCGTCAGCATCGCGGCGCCAGCAATCCCTCTTGTGCTTCTTGACCTGCGAACCGACCGCCGCACCCAGGGCGCCGCCAATGGCCGCACCCGTGCCGACATCGCCTCCGGTCACCCCGGAAATCACCGCACCAGCGCCAGCCCCTGCCAGACCGCCCTCGCCGGCATAGTTGCGGGCGCAACCGGCCAGACTGAACGCGGCGAGGGCCAGAGAAGCGGGAACAAGGAACCTGCGGGTCATTTCATCATCTCCATCTGCCATCCCGTGCATGGATGGGTACGATGGAGCCCCCGCACGGGTTCCCTGTTCCTGCAAACAAAATACGTCCCGTAAACCGGTCAGTCCGGCTTCTTGGCGACGACCACCATGGCCGGACGCAGCAGGCGATCCTTGATCGTGTAGCCGGCCTGAAGCTCCTGCACGACAGTGCCGGCCTCATGTTCGTCGGAAGGCACTTCCATCATCGCCTGATGCTGGTGCGGATCGAGCGGAAGACCCTTGGCCGCGATGCGGGTGATCCCGTGGGTGCCGAAGATCTTCTCGATCTCGCGCCCGGTCGCCTCAAGACCCGTCACCAGATTCTTGAACTTCTCGTCCGCGCGCAGTTCGGCGGGGATCGATTCAAGCGCACGGGCCAGATTGTCGGCCACCGAAAGAATGTCGCGGGCAAAGCCGGTCGCGGCATAGGCACGCGCATCGGCGATGTCCTTTTCAAGGCGGCGGCGCACGTTCTGCGTCTCGGCCTTGGCATAGAGCACGTCCTGCTTGGCCGCCTCCAGCAATTCGCGAAGGGTCGACACTTCGGCGCCCTTGTCGGCGCCCTTGTCGGCACCATTGTCCTTCATGTCCTCGGGCACACCAGCCAGTTCGGCCTGGGCTTCGGTATCCTGCGCGCGCGTCTCGTTGTCCGTCATTTCCGTGAAAATCCGTCTTGTCCGATAAGTTTGCCCAAGGATTGGGCCGTGAAATCCACCATGGGGACGACGCGTGCATAATTCAACCGCGTTGGCCCAATCACCCCCACCACGCCGACCACCCTTCCCTCGCCATCACGCCAGGGCGAGGCGATCACCGAAGAGCCGGACAGCGAGAACAGCCGGTTCTCGCTGCCGATGAAAATGCGCGTGGCTTCTGCCTCGCGCGCGGCGTCCAGAACGCCCGCGATCGCCTCGGCATTTTCCAGTTCGTCGAGGAGCTGGCGCACGCGTTCGAGGTCGCCCAGCGCCGCCTCGTCGAGCAGGTTGGCCTGCCCGCGCACGACCAGCACCGGGCGCTGTGCCCCGTCCATGCTCCAGATCGCAAGCCCCCGCTGGACCAGATCGGCACTCGCCGCGTCGAGCGCGCTGCGCCCGCCGTCGATCTCGGCGCGGATCACGGCCAAGGCCTCGCCCAGCGTGCGCCCGGCCAGCCGCGCGGTCAGATAGTTCGACGCCTGTTCGAGCATGAAAGGCGCGAGCGGCGCGGGCAAGTCGATCACCCGGTTCTCGACCCCGCCATCCTCGGCCACCAGCACCGCCAGCGCGCGCACCGGCGAGAGCGGCACGAACGAAAGCAGGACGAGCCGCGGCTCGCGCCGGGGCACCATGATCACCCCGGCCCCGGCGGAAAGCTCGGAAAGGGCCGAAGTCGCCGCCGCCAGCGCGGCCTCGATCGTGCCCCCTGCCGCAAGGCTGCGTTCACGGCCCCGTTCAAGGCCCCGCTCGATCTGCGCGCGCTCGGCAGCCGAAGGTTCGGCCACCTGCATGATCCCGTCGACGAACAGGCGCAGGCCGATCTCGGTCGGCATGCGCCCGGCGCTGGTATGAGGCGCAGCCAGCAAGCCCGCGTCCTGCAACTCCTGAAGCACCGAGCGGATCGAGGCAGGCGAAAGGTTCACGCCCCCCGCCCCGGCCAGCGTCTTCGAGCCGACCGGCTGGCCCGAGGCGATATAGCCCTCGACCACCAGACGAAAAATGTCGCGGGCGCGGTTTGACAGTTCGGTGAGCGTGGGGCCTTTCATGATCCTTCCCATGTAGGACGGGGGCCACAGAAGGCCAAGGAAAAGCCGCGCATCATCGACAGGGGCATGATCGGGGGGAAACGACCGGGAATTGCTTGCGGCGCCCCGCGCAATGGGCCATGGCCCCGCCCGATCATTTCCGCCACTCTTCAGGGAACCGAACCCATGCGTCCTTCCGGCCGCGCCGCTGACCAAATGCGCGCAATCACCATCGAGACCAACTTCACCAAGCACGCCGAAGGCTCGGTGCTGATCAGCTTTGGCGATACCAAGGTGCTGGTGACCGCCTCGGTCGAGGAACGCGTGCCCCCGTTCCTGCGCGGCAAGGGCGAAGGCTGGGTGACGGCGGAATATTCGATGCTCCCGCGCGCCACCCACACCCGTGGCAGCCGCGAGGCCGCCAAGGGCAAGCAGTCGGGCCGCACGCAGGAAATTCAGCGCCTTATCGGGCGTTCTTTGCGCGCCGTCACCGATCTCAAGAAGCTGGGTGAACGCCAGATCACGCTCGATTGCGACGTGATCCAGGCCGATGGCGGCACCCGCACCGCCTCGATCTCGGGCGCCTGGGTGGCGCTGCGCCTCGCCGTGCAGAAGCTGATGGATGCCGGCGCAATCACCGAAGACCCGCTGACCCGCAAGGTCGCCGCGATCTCGTGCGGCATCGTCAAGGGCACGCCGGTGCTCGATCTCGACTATGTCGAAGACAGCTCGGCCGATGCCGACGCCAACTTCGTGCTGATCGAAGGCGGCCACATCGCCGAAGTGCAGGCCACCGCCGAAGGCGCGACCTACGACGAGGAAGCCCTGCTGCGCCTGCTGCGCCTCGCCCGCATGGGCTGCGCGGAAATCTTCGCCGCGCAGGAAATGGCCGTCGCACGATGAGCCGCAAGCTCGCACGCCGACAGCTCACTCCGGGCAAGCTCGTCATTGCCACCCACAACAAGGGCAAGCTCAAGGAGATGCAGGATCTCCTCGCCCCCTTTGGCATGGAGTGCCTGTCGGCGGGCGAGCTGGGTCTGGCCGAACCGGAAGAAACCGGCACGACCTTCGTCGAAAACGCGCTGATCAAGGCCCATGCCGCCGCACAGGCGACCGGCCTTCCCGCGCTGTCCGACGATTCGGGCCTCTCGGTCGCCGCGCTGGGCGGCGCGCCGGGGGTCTATACCGCCGACTGGGCCGAACAGGGCCCGCGCGAGGGCGGTCCGGGGCGCGACTGGTACATGGCGATGGGCAAAGTCGAGGGGAAGCTCGCCCGGCTCGGCCCCGACGCGCCGCGCGATGCCGCGTTCCACAGCGTCCTCGCACTCGCCTGGCCCGATGGCGAGGCCGTCACGTTCGAGGGCAAGATCGACGGCAGCCTGACCTGGCCGCCGCGCGGCACGACCGGCTTTGGCTATGACCCGGTGTTCATCCCCGAGGGCGACACGCGCACGTTTTCGCAGCTCGACCCGGCGGAAAAGAACGCGATCAGCCACCGCGCCCGCGCCTTTGCCAAGTTGATGGCGGAGCAGTTTGCCGGATAAAGCGGCTGTCATGACGATGCCGCCCCTCGCGCTCTACATCCACTGGCCGTTCTGCCTCGCAAAGTGCCCCTATTGCGACTTCAACAGCCACGTCCGCGCGAAAACCGATGTCGCCGCGTGGCAGGCCGCCCTGTTCACCGACATGGCGCACGAGGCGGCCCTGCTGCCGGGGCGCGAGCTGACCTCGATCTTCTTTGGCGGGGGCACGCCCTCGCTGATGCCGCCTGCGCTGGTCGCCGGGCTGATCGAGCAGGCATCCCGCCACTGGCGCCTTGCGACCGATATCGAGATCACCCTCGAAGCCAATCCCTCGTCGGTCGAGGCGGCCAATTTCGCCGCCTTGGCGTCTGCGGGGATCAACCGCGTCTCGCTCGGCCTTCAGGCGCTCGACGACGAGACGCTCCATTTCCTGGGCCGTCTCCACAATGCCGCCGAGGGCCTCGCCGCACTCGATGTCGCCCAGCGCCATTTCGCGCGGGTCAGCTTCGACCTCATCTATGCCCGCCCCGGCCACACGCCCGAGAGCTGGGACGCCGAACTGGCGCGCGCGCTGGCGCTGGGCACCGGCCACCTCTCGCTCTACCAGCTCACCATCGAACCGGGCACGCGCTTTGCCACCCTCGTGCGCGAGGGCCGGTTTACCCCGCTCGACGACGATGCGGCGGGCGATCTCTTCGCGCTCACCCGCGAGCGCACCCGCGCGGCGGGCCTTCCCGCCTACGAGATCAGCAACCACGCCCGCCCCGGCGAGGAGAGCCGCCACAACCTCACCTACTGGCGCTATGGCGACTATGCGGGGATCGGGCCGGGCGCCCATGGCCGTAGGCTCGAAACCGCGACCGTCCGCCACAAGAAGCCCGAAAACTACCTGCGCGCCGTGAGCGAACAGGGCCATGGCCTTGCCGATGAGCGCGCCCTGCCCCGCGCCGAACAGGCCAGCGAAGCCCTGCTGATGGGCCTCCGGCTCGGCGAAGGGATCGACCTTGCCGCCCTTGGCGCCCGCTTCGGCTTGCCCGAAACCGCGCTGATCGACCCGGCCAAACGGGCGTTCCACATCGGCAATGGCCTGCTGCGCGAAGAAGGCCCGCGCCTGATCGTGACCGAGGCCGGCATGCCCCTGCTCGACGCGCTGCTGGCCGAACTTGTTCCTGCCGATCTCGTGACATGAGCGCCGATCTTCTCACGCAATGGCATGATCATCTGGCCCATGGCCTGCGCCGCTCGGCCCATACCGTGCGCGCCTATCACACTGCCGCGCGGCGCCTGATCGAGGCCCTCCCGCCCGGACAGGACTGGGCCAGCATCGCCCGGCTCGACGCCGCGCGCCTGCGCCAGCATCTGGCCGTCCGGCGCGAGCAGGGCCTCGTCAACACCTCCGCCGCGCGCGAGCTTTCCGCCTTGCGCGCGTTCCTCGCCTTTGCCCGCTCGCGCGCAGGCCTTCCCGAAAGCCTCGCCCCGCGCCTGCGCGGGCCGCGCGTGAAGAAAGGCCTGCCCCGCCCGGTCTCGGCCGACGACGCGCTGGCGCTGGCCGACACGATCTCGGACATGGCCGAACCCTGGATCGCCGCGCGCGACCGGGCCGTGCTGCTGCTGCTCTATGGCGCGGGCCTGCGCATTGCCGAGGCGCTGGCCCTGCCCGCCAGCGTGCTACCTGCGGGCGAACAGATCACCGTGACCGGCAAGGGCGGGCGCCAGCGCGTGGTCGTCCTGCTGCCCATCGTGCGCGCCGCGCTCGACGACTATGCCGCGCAAGTGCCCTGGACCCTCGAACGCCACGAACCGCTGTTTCGCGGGGCCAAGGGCGGGCCGCTGGCCCCCGGCATGGTCCAGCGCGCGATGGCCGCCGCGCGCATCGCGCTCGGCCTTCCGGCCACGGCCACGCCCCATGCCCTGCGCCACTCATTCGCCTCGCACCTGCTGGGCGCGGGCGCCGATTTGCGGGCGTTGCAGGAACTGCTGGGCCATGCCAGCCTTTCTTCGACGCAGATCTATACCCGCGTCGATGCGGCCACCCTGCTCGATGCCTATCGCAACGCCCATCCGCGCGAACGGGGCGGCGCCTAAGCGTCCTTATTTCGCGCGTGGCAGACGCAAGGTGGTGAGCAGCCCGCCCAGATCCTCGCTCTCGCCCAGCACCACCGCCCCGCCATAAAGCTCGGCCACGTCGCGCACGATGGCCAGCCCCAGCCCGGTCCCCGGCTTGCCGGTATCGAGCCGCGCGCCCCGGTCGAAGATGCGTTCGCGCTCGTTTTCGGGGATGCCCATGCCATCGTCCTCGACCCAGATGTCGCAGAATTTCGCGTCACCGGGCACGGCGTCAATGGTGATGAACACCGAACCGCCGCCATATTTGGCCGCGTTTTCAACCAGATTTCCGAGGATTTCGTCGAGATCCTGCCGCTCGATCGCCACGCTCGCCTCGCGGTTGCCATCGAGGTCGAAGCGCACTTGCGGATAGAGCCGGGTGACCGCCCTCACGACCGCATCGGCGCTCTCCCAGACCGTCGCACGCGCCAGCCCGGTCGCCCGCCGCCCCACGGCGCGCGCGCGCGCGAGATGGTGGTCGACCTGACGGCGCATGACGGCAGCCTCGCGGATCACCGTATCGGCCAGATCGGGCGCCTGCGCGGTCGCGGCGTTCATCACGACCGTCAGCGGGGTTTTCAGCGCATGGGCAAGGTTCCCGGCATGGGTGCGCGCTTCTTCAGCCTGCTTGTCAGAATGATCAAGCAAGGCATTGATTTCCTGCACCAAAGGCTGAACTTCAAGCGGCAATGGCTCGTCCACGCGGGGGGCCCCGCCCTCGCGCATGGCGGCAATCGCGCGGCGCACGCGGCGCAAGGGGCCAAGGCCGTAATAGGTCTGAAGCCCGGCCATGATGAACAGGCCCATCGCCAGAACGAGGAACGACCAGATCAGGATCGAGCGAATCCGTGCGATCTGGGCATCGAGTTCCCCACGGCTGGCCGCCACCGAAAACTGCCAGAGCGTGTTGCTGCCCGGCAGGATCACCGAGCGTTCGATCATGCGCAGCTTTTCGTTGGTGCCAAACTGGTCGGAATCGTAGATGTGCGGCGTGCTGTCGAAATGGTCACCCCTGAGGCGCAGCGTGCGGTCCCACAGCGAGCGCGAGGGGAAGTCATCGTGCCCCTGCCCCGAAATCTGCCAGTAAAGGCCCGAATTGGGTTCGAGGAAGCGCTGGTCGCCCAGCGGGCGGTTGAAGAACACCTCGCCATCGGGCCCGATTTCCGCCGAGGCGATCATGGCCGTCAGCATGTAGCCGAGCTGATCGTCGAAATTGCGGGTGACAAGGCCGGTCAGCGTATGGTCGAGCGCCAGCCCGCCGCCCACCAGCAGGAACGACACCCAGGCAAACGCGATCAGCAGCATGCGCCGCGACAGCGAGCCGGTGTGCTGGCGCCCACCGGCACTGGCGGCGGCCACTTCGGCGCGGTGGTGTCCGTAGCCCATCCGCAACAGGAGACGGGCGGCCCGGCTCATGCCCTCAGCCGCGGGTCGCCGCCGGGTCGTCGAGGCTGTAGCCAAGCCCGCGGATGGTGGTGATCACATCGGCCCCCAGCTTCTTGCGGATGCGCGTGACGAAGACTTCGATCGTGTTGGAATCGCGGTCGAAATCCTGATCGTAGATATGCTCGATCAGTTCGGTGCGGCTCACCACCTTGCCCTTGTGGTGGAGCAGGTAGGACAGGAGCTTATATTCCTGTGCGGTCAGCTTGACCGGCTCGCCATTGAGCGTGACCCGGCCCGAGCGGGTATCGAGACGCACATCGCCCGCGATCAGTTCCGACGAGGAATTGCCCGAAGCACGGCGGATCAGCGCGCGCAGGCGGGCGATCAGTTCCTCGGTCTGGAACGGCTTGGCCAGATAGTCGTCGGCCCCGGCGTCGAGCCCGGCGACCTTGTCCGACCAGCTGTCGCGCGCGGTCAGCACGAGGACCGGGAACGTGCGGCCTTCCTTGCGCCACATGCCCAGCACGGTCAGCCCGTCGATCTCGGGCAGGCCCAGGTCGAGGATCACGGCGTCATAGTCCTCGGTCGAGCCGAGGAAATGGCCGTCCTCGCCATCGGTCGAAAGATCGACCGCATAGCCGTTCTGTTCGAGCGTGGACTTGAGCTGACGCCCGAGGGTCGGTTCGTCCTCGACGATCAGGATACGCATCGTGATAGGCCCCTTTGCGACACTGCCCCGTACCTTGGCTCCCCGCCTTGACCGGCCCGCAGTGCGAACATGAACAATGCCGGCTAGATGGCCCTCTCAACCTGAACGGTCAAGAAACGGTTCCCGCAATCGCCGGACAAGATCGCCGGACAGGGCGGCCCCGGCCCCGAAAATCCGGGCAAAACCACCCGGAATGCGCCCCGGAGCCCCCTTCAAACGCTTAGAGCCCGACCCGAAAGACTCTTGGGTCGGGCTCCTAACGGGAGTCGCTCAGGATCTGCCCGGTGCGGGCATCCACATCGACAAAGACCACGCGCCCTTCGCGAATGAACTTGAGACGATAGGCCCGCGCCTGGGCATCGTATTCCGGCCCCAGATACTGCATCCCCCGCATCGAGGGCAGGACGCGCGCCTCGATCTCGCGCAGCGAGCGGACATGCCCGGCGGCCAGATCCTCGCGCACGCGGTCCTGCTCGTTGCGGACCTGTGCCTGCGCAGCTCCCGCAAGAAAGGTTCCGGCAAGGCAGGCCAGCGCCGTCGCACCCGTGGCGGTCAGAAGAGAGCGTCGAAACATCATGATGGGTTGTGCCTATAACAAGGCCATTGAACAAGCTGTGAATAGGCCGTTCCAACAGGTTCATGTGGACCTTGCCCGGCCGGACGGCTAAGCGGCGGCCCATGGCAGCACCAATCCTGAGCTGGGAAGGGCTGGGCCTGCATCAGGGCACCGGCTGGCTTTTCCAGGACCTCGACATTCAAATCGCCCCGCGTGACCGTCTGGCCCTGATCGGGCGCAACGGCGCGGGCAAGAGCACCCTGCTCAAGCTCATCGCGGGCACGATCGACGCCGACAAGGGCAAGCGTTCGGTCCAGCCGGGCACGCGCGTGATCACCCTCGAACAGGACCCGTTCTTCAAGGGCTTTGCCACCTTGCGCGATTTCGCGCTGCATGGCCCCGATGCGCCCGAGGCCCACGAAGTGGAAGCCATCGCCGACCAGTTGGGCATCGACCTCTCGCGTCAGGCCGAGAGCGCCTCGGGCGGCGAACGCCGCCGCGCAGCGCTGGCCCGCGCGCTCGCGCAAGAGCCCGACGTGCTGCTGCTCGACGAGCCGACCAACCACCTCGACCTTGCCGCGATCGACTGGCTCGAAGAGTGGCTGCAACGCTATACCGGGGCCTTCGTGGTGATCAGCCACGACCGTACCTTCCTCACCCGCCTCACCCGCGCGACGCTCTGGCTGGACCGGGGCAGCCTGCGCCGCCGCGAAATCGGCTTTGGCGGCTATGAAGCGTGGATGGAACAGGTCCACGCCGAGGAAGCGCGCGCCGCCGACAAGCTCGACGCCAAGCTCAAGATCGAGGAACACTGGCTCCACCGCGGGGTGACCGCGCGGCGCAAGCGCAACATGGGCCGCCTCGAAAAGCTGCACGAGATGCGCGCCGAACGCGCCGCGATGTCGGGCCCGCAAGGCGCGGCCAAGCTGGCACTGGCGAGCGACGACACCAAGACCAAGTCGGTGATCGTGGCCGAACACGTTACCAAGCGGTTCGGGGATCGCACGATCATCAAGGACTTCTCGCTGCGCATTTCGCGCCGCGACCGCATCGGCCTGGTCGGCGCCAATGGCGCGGGCAAGACCACGCTGCTGAAAATCCTGACCGGCGAACTCAAGCCCGACGAGGGCACCGTCACCCTCGCCCAGACGCTCAACGGCGTCACCATCGACCAGCAGCGCAGCCTGATGGCCCCCGACAAGCGCGTGCGCGATGTTCTGGCCGAAGGCGGCGACTGGATCGACGTGCGCGGCGTGCGCAAGCACATCCACGGCTATCTCAAGGACTTCCTGTTCGATCCCGGCCTCGTGGAAGCGCGCGTGGGCACGCTTTCAGGCGGCGAACGCTCGCGCCTGCTGCTCGCGCGCGAATTTGCCCGCCCCTCGAACCTGCTGGTCCTCGACGAACCGACCAACGACCTCGACCTCGAAACGCTCGACCTGTTGCAGGAAGTGATCGCCGACTACGACGGCACCGTGCTGATCGTCAGCCACGACCGCGACTTCCTCGACCGCACGGTCAACCTCACGCTGGGCATGGACGGCTCGGGCAAGGTCGACATCGTGGTGGGCGGCTATGCCGACTGGGAAAAGCAGCGCAAGGCGCGACTGGCCGGTGTTCCCAAGGCAGGCGCACCCAAGGCCGCCGCCCCGGCGGCAGCCCCTCCGCCCCCACCGCGCAAGGCCAAGCTCTCCTACAAGGACCAGCGCGACTACGAGCTTCTGCCCAAGAAGATCGAGGATCTCGACGCGGCCATCGCCCGCGATGAAGCGGCGCTGGCCGATCCCGCGCTCTACGCCCGCGACCCGAAAAAGTTCGCCGCGCTCAGCGAGGCCGTGGCCAAGGCCCGCGCCGACAAGGAAAGCGCCGAGGAGCGCTGGCTCGAACTGGCCGAGCAGGTCGAAGGCGCCTGATACGGAAACAAAAAAGGGCGTCCGGGGCAAAAGCCCGGACGCCCTTTTTTTGCGTCAGCCAGATCGCCCCTTGCAGGGTGGATCAGAGCGCGGAAACGTGGAGGAAGCCGGGGATCGGCCCGTTCCATTCGCCCGGCGCGCTGGGCGGCTCGGCCCGATAGTCGCGGCGGCGCGGTTCCTCGCGGCGCGTCATATCGCGGCGCTGGTCATCGCGGCGCGGTTCCTCACGGCGCTGTTCTTCGCGGCGGGGCTCCTCACGACGGGCCTCCTCACGACGAACAGGCGCACGTTCGGCGCGGGCGTCCTGATCCTGCGGGGCCTCCTGACGGCGCGCATCGCTGCGGTCGGCCCTATCCGACCTGCTCCCGTCCGACTTGCCGCCACGGGTCCGCCGTCCGTCCTCGCGCCGGCTTTCTTCCTTCCGGCCCTCTTCGCGGCCACGGCGACCGGTCTTGTCCGATCCGGCCTTTTCGGGAGCAGACTTGTCCTCGCCTTCGCCCATGTCGAGCGTCATCACGGGGATCGGGCTGCCGGTCAGCTTCTCGACGTTCTCGATCGCTTCGGCGTCTTCGGGGCTGATGAGCGTGAACGCACGGCCCGTTGCGCCGCCACGACCGGTACGGCCGATGCGGTGGACATAGTCGTCAGGGTGCCAGGGCGTGTCGAAGTTGAACACATGGCTCACCCCCTTCACGTCGAGGCCGCGTGCGGCCACGTCGGAGGCGACGAGAATGTTGATCACGCCGTCCTTGAACTTCTGGAGTTCGGCAAGGCGCGCGGGCTGGTCCATGTCGCCATGAATCTCGCCTGCGGCAAAACCGTGGCGCTTGAGGCTCTTGGCCAGGTCGCGCACGGTCGTCTTGCGGTTGCAGAAGACGATCGCGGTCGACACGTTGTCGGTGCGCAGCAGGTGGCGCAGCGCCTCGCGCTTGGCGCGGCTCGACACTTTGACCTTGTACTGGGCGATGTTGATGTTGGTGCTGGCGGGCCGGGTCACCTCGATCGACTTGGGGTTCGACAGGAACCGGTCGGACAGCTTCTTGATCGGCGGCGGCATCGTGGCCGAGAACAGCAGCGTCTGGCGCTGGGCGGGCAGCTTGGCGCAAATCGATTCGATGTCGGGGATGAACCCCATGTCGAGCATGCGGTCCGCTTCGTCGATGACCAGCAGTTCGCAGCCCGTGAGCAGGATCTTGCCGCGCTCGAACAGGTCCATCAGGCGGCCCGGCGTCGCGATCAGCACGTCGACCCCTTCGGACAGCGCCTTGACCTGATCACCCATCTGTACCCCGCCGATCAGCAGGGCCATCTTGAGGTCGTGGTTCTTGCCGTACTTCTCGAAGTTTTCGGCCACCTGGGCGGCCAGCTCGCGGGTCGGTTCGAGGATCAGCGAACGCGGCATGAGCGCGCGACGCCGGCCATGGGCGAGAATGTCGATCATCGGCAAAACGAAACTGGCGGTCTTGCCGGTACCGGTCTGGGCGATGCCGATGATGTCGCGCATCATCAGGACAGAGGGAATTGCTTGTGCCTGGATCGGAGTCGGCTCGTCATAGCCGGCATCCGTGACCGACTTTAGCAATTCATCAGAGAGGCCGAGATCGGCAAACTTCATGCGGGTAATGTTCCGAAAACGAGGAAAGAGACGTACCTGAACCTGTGCGACGCGGCGCTAACCGCCAACAGATGTTCGTCACGCCCTCCCGGTCGGATCGAGGGACCCGACATACATAGGGCGCCGCTATGCCGAATACTGCCGGAAAGTCAAGAAAAGCCGCGCGTCAGCGCCCGCGAATCGGCAGTTGCCGCCATTCAATGGCCGACTTCCTGCAAACGGGTAATCATGCAGGTCGCCCCGGCGCGCGAATGGATCGGATCGCGCCGCGTACACAGCATGCCATCCTCGGTCCGCTCGACATAGAAACCGACATAGAAATCGCGCGCGCTACAGGTCTTTTCCAGATCGGCCAGCACCTGCCGCCGGTCGCGCAGGATCAGCATGATCTGGCGGTCGCTGCGCGAGGGCTGGATCGAGGCGATCACGCCAAGCGGCAGGCAGGTGGCGGCGTGCTGCTTGTGTGGCGGGCGCCCCTGCATCGGGGGCGGCGGCATCATCTGCGACGGCGGCGGAGGGGGCATATCCCGGCCAAAGCCGGGCGTGATGCGGATGATCAGCCGCTGCTCGATCCTGACCTGCCGCCAGGGCGCCGCGTCAAGCGGCACTTCTGCCCGCTGCGCAGAGGGCGCCCGCACCTCGACCACCGCCGCGCCAACAGGCACGGCAGCACGCGGCGCTGGCGCAAGCGCAACAGACCCGGCGACAGCACAAACCAGCGCCGTCGTGGCCACGAAAGGGTGGGCAAGACCAGACATCATCACATCGGCAACGAAACTAACGATCCCTCATGTCCGCCGTCACCACCCCCCAATTCCGGAGATGACGCGGACTTTTATATGCGACCTCCTCACAGGCGGCGGTTGAACATGGGCTTAACCTGCACGCCCGGCCAGACAAATTGCCCGCAAATGGCCGATGAAGTTGCCAATGAAATTATCTTTCCAAAAAGCGATTGCCGCACTGCCCGCGCGGGCGTAGCCGGGCGCCATGGTCGAAACGCTTGTACAGGGCGCCGATGGCGCCGCCTTTCTCGAAGCCGCCGCCGCCCTGCTGGGCCCCAAGGGCTTCATCACCGATCCCGAAACGGTCGCCCCCTGGCTGACCGACTGGCGCGGCCGGTTCACGGGCCGGGCCCTTGCCCTGGCCGCGCCGGCCAATACCGGGGAAGTCTCCGCCCTCGTGCGCCTGTGCGCGGCCCACCGCATTCCCATCGTGCCCCAGGGCGGCAACAGCGGCATGTCGGGCGGGGCCACGCCCGACGAGAGCGGCCACGCGATCATCCTGTCGCTGCGCCGGATGAACGCCATCCGCGCGGTCGACACCGCCACCCGCAGCGCGACCTGCGAAGCCGGGGTGATCCTCCAGGTCCTCCACGAAGCCGCCGCCGCCAAGGGCCTGCGCTTCCCGCTCTCGCTGGGCGGCAAGGGGTCGGCCACGGTGGGCGGGCTGATCTCCACCAATGCCGGGGGCACGCAAGTCCTGCGCCATGGTTCGATGCGCGCGCTCGTGCTCGGTCTTGAGGCGGTCCTGCCCGACGGGCAGGTGTTCGACCAGCTCGTCCCCCTCAAGAAGGACAATCGCGGCTTCGACCTCAAGCAGGTGCTGATCGGCTCGGAAGGCACGATGGGGATCGTGACAGCCGCCACGCTCAAGCTCGAACCAGCCATCGCCGCGCGCGAAGTGCTCTGGGCGGGCACCGAAGACCTGTTCAAGGCCCGCGAACTGCTTTTGCTGGCACAGCGCCTGACCGGCCCTGCCCTCGAAGGCTTCGAGGTCATGCCCCAGCACAGCCTCGATGCCGTGCGCGCCTATCTGCCCGGCGCCCGCGCGCCGCTCGAACAGGATCATGCCTGGCATGTGCTGATCGAGCTGGTCGCCGATGCCGACGGCGCCGAGCGCCTGCCCGACCTCGCCCAGCGCCTGCTCGAAGAGGCCTTCGAGACCGGGCTGATCGCCGATGCGACGATGGCCCCCAACGAAACCCAGGCCGAAGCCTTCTGGACCCTGCGCGAAACCATCTCGCCCGCCGAACGCGCGATCGGCCCGGCCATGCAGCACGACATCAGCGTGCCGGTGGAAAAGATGCCCGCCTTCGTCGAGGAGGCCGCGCCCCTGTTCGAGACGCAATGGCCCGGCACGCAGGCGATCTGCTTTGGCCATCTGGGCGATGGCAACATCCATTTCCACGTCATCGCCCCGCCCGGCGCCGACCGCGCGAGCTGGGAAGCGGGCGACGGCAAGGCGATCAGCCGTCAGGTCCACGACATGGTAACGGCCTGGGGCGGCTCGATTTCCGCCGAGCACGGGATCGGCCAGCTCAAGCGCGACGAACTCGACCGATTGGGCGATCCGGCAGCCCTCGCGATCCTGCGCGCGGTCAAGCACGCGCTCGATCCGCTTGGCCTGATGAATCCGGGCAAGCTGGTCTGAAACACCGGCCGGGCCCGGCCAGCCCGGCCCCATCCGGGCCCGATAAAGACGTGAACTCGCACAGCGCTGCGCTTGTCACCCTCCCGCGCACCGCTTATGCCGGGTTTTACGCCCGTGTTGCGTTCGATGTCGAACGCGGCGCGCCGGGCGTCGCAAACGTTTTCGGAGAGAATACATGGCCAGCGCGCCGCAAGCCAACCTGCCCCTGTTCTACAAGGATCTCATGCCGCTCAACACCCGCGACCACGCCACGTGGCGCGTGCGCGGGGCCCAGACGGCGCCCTGGCTGATCGGCCAGCATGCGATTCCCCTCACGGTCGAAGAATTTCCGCAGGCCGCCCGCCATTTCCCGATCATCTTCGCCTCGGGCGACAACCCCGTTCCGCTCGCGCTGATGGGCCTCAACGAAGGCGTGAACGTCTTCGTGAACGAGGAAGGCCGGATCGACCAGCCGATCTACCTGCCCGCCTATGCGCGCCGCTATCCGTTCATGCTCGCCAAGCTCACCCCGCAGAGCGATGACCTGTCGCTGTGCTTCGATCCCGCCAGCGGCCTGGTCGGCGAATTCGAGGAAGGCGAAGCCCTGTTCACCGATGGCGAGCCCAGCGAAGCCACCAAGCAGGCGCTCCAGTTCTGCGAACAGTTCGAACAGGCCGGCCAGCGCACGCAGGCTTTCGTCGACGAACTCAAGAAGCACAACCTGCTCATGGAAGGCGAAGTCGCCATCCAGCAGCCGGGCGTCGAACAGCCGTTCGTCTATCGCGGCTTCCAGATGGTCAATCAGGAAAAGCTGCGCGAAATCCGCGGCGACGTGCTGCGCGGCTGGGCCCAGAGCGGCCTTCTCCCGCTGGTCTATGCCCACATCTTCTCGCTCGACCTGATGAGCGCGATCTTCGGCATGCAGGCCCAGCAGGGCAAGGCGCCGGCTGCCGTCCCGGCGATGCCCGCGCTCTGAGCGCAGGCCGCAACCGGCTGAAAAAGGAGCCTCCTTCCGGAAACGGAAGGGGGCTTTTTTGATGGGCCATCCCGCGCCCGCCACTTTTTTTTCCGTTTTTCGCCCGCCGCGCGGGATCCGTCACGGCCCTGAAACGTTCAGAGCCCACCGCCGCCATGCCGGCCAGCCAATGGCCCGATACGCCCCTGCGGCGCGGCCTCCTCCCCCTGCCTGAACGCATGGTTTACGCCCCATTCAGGAAAGGGGCGCTGAGGAAACAAATATTCACAGAAAATGCAATAATTTTCTTCAGGCCACCTCTTGCAATGTGCGCTAGTGTTGCCTATCTTCATCACATCGGATCGGCGCTCCCCTCATGGCTCGATCCGATTGGTGCACTTCGGTGCACCTCCTCCCTGAACCTTGGCCACCTGGAGCTAGCCTCCAGGTGGTTTTTTTCTGCCCTCATTCCGCCGCACGCGGCCATCCCTGATTCGTCTGCGCGCCACGCCCGCTGGCCACCTGCCCCAGCGCCGCCACTTCCCCGGCCAGACGCCGCACCAGACCACTCACGATTTCGATCACACCAGCCATCCCCTCGCCCGGCTCGGCCAGCGCCGCATCGAGATAGAGGCTGCGGTCGATTTCAAGCTGCATCGCATGAAGCCCCGAATCGCGGCGCCCATGCCGTTCGAGCCCATAGCCCCCCGCATAAGGCCGGTTGTGCGCCACCCGCACCCCGCACGAAGCCAGATGCGCAAAGGCCGCCCCCGAAAGCCGCGTCGCGCACGAAGCCCCGAAGCGATCTCCCAGCACGAACGTACCGCCCGGCTCGCCGTCAGCCCGGACCGGCAAAGGCGGCATCGAATGAAGGTCCAGCAGCAACGCCGCCCCCCAGTCGCGCGCGACGGCGACATGCTCGTCTGCCAGCGCCGCATGATAGGGCGCGTGGACATCCTCGATTCGCGCCTGAAGCTCGGCGGCCGGCAGGCGCCCACGCCAAACCTCGCCCAGCCCCGCCAGACGGCGCGGCACCAGCCCCAGCGGAATTCTGTATGAGGAAATCCCTACTTATGCGAGAGTAATAAGAGACTACTGGAGTTTCATAAAGGAAATCTGCGTGGACAATG
>DQVI01000228.1 GCA_015661825.1 Novosphingobium capsulatum | reverse complement strand
GCACGGCGGTGGCGCGGCGCGCGCTGGCGCTGGGCGCGCGGGTGGTGGCTGTCAGGCGCAGCGGAAGCGGGGCCAATGGGAGCGGGGGCAGCCTCGTTCCGGGTGTCGAGGTGGTAGAGCGCGTCGAGGACGTGGTGGCACAGGCCGATCACATCGTCGTGGCCGTGCCCGCCACGCCCGCCACGCGGCATCTGGTCAATGCCGATCTTCTGGCAAGGGCGCGGCCGGGCGCGCACCTCGTCAATGTCGCGCGCGGAAGTGTCGTTGATCAGGAGGCCCTGCTGGCCGCGCTCGATGCCGGGCAACTGGGCTTTGCCACGCTCGACGTGACCGAGCCCGAACCGCTGCCTGCCGGGCACCGGCTCTACACCCATCCGCGCGTGCGGCTCACCCCGCATCTGGCCTCGAACTACACCCTCGCGCGCGACAAGCTGCTGGCCAAGATCCTGGCCGACATCACCCGCTTTGGCGCGGGCGAGCGCCCCAGCGACGTGGTCGAGCCCGCGCGGGGCTATTGAACACGCTTTCGCCCCTGTTTCACGCTCAAGGAGCACCCCACATGGCAACCGTTCTTGACCGTCCCGCCCGCTTTTCGTCCACGCGCCCCCACGGCATCAGCGAGGCCGAATGGGCCACCCGCGTCGATCTGGCCGCCTTCTACCGGATCGCGGCGATCCACGACTACGACGATTTCCTCTACACCCACGTCACCGCGCGCGTGCCGGGCCCCGACGCGCATTTCCTGATCAACCCGTTTGGCCTCGCCTTCGACGAGATCACCGCGTCCAGTCTGGTCAAGGTCGACATCGACGGCAACGTGATCGGCGAAAACGAATATGGCATCAACTACGCGGGCTATGTGATCCACTCGGCCATCCACGGCGCGCGCGAGGATGCGCACTGGATCGCCCATTTCCACACCCGCGACGGCATGGGTGCCTCGGCCCACAAGGAAGGCCTGCTGCCGCTCTCGCAGCGCGCGCTCTACATCATCCCCCGGCTCGGCTATCACGACTACGAGGGCGTGGCGCTCAACCTCGACGAGCGCGAGCGGCTGGTGGCCGACATCGGCGACAACCAGTACCTGCTCCTGCGCAACCATGGCACGCTGGCCGTCGGGCGCACGCCGGGCGAGGCCTGGGGCGCGATCTACCAGCTTGAGGAAGCCTGTTCGGCGCAAGTCGCCGCGCTGGCTGGCGGGCGCGACAATGTCCTGCTCGCCCCGGCCGAGGCGCAGGAAGAAGCCTTGCGCCAGCTTTCCCGGCGGCCCGCCGCCGCACTCGCCGCGCAAGGGAGCAAACCGCATCACCAATTGGTCTGGGAGGCTGTCCTGCGCCGCGTGCGCCGCGCCTCGCCCGGCTTCGACACCTGAACGAGGGGAGAGGAGCGCGGGTATCGGCGCCGGATTGCGACCCCTGATGCCGATCCTGCATTCTTCAGGGCCGGTTTCGCCCCCGGATCGATCCGGCAGGCGGAACCGGCCTTCTGGTTTTCAGGCCGGCACCGCGATCCGGGCAAGATGGTGGGCCAGATCGCGGGCCTGCACGCGGATGTCGGGCACGGCGACCATTTCCCAGCCGAGCCCCTTGGTCAGCGTGCCCATGGCATAGAGCGGCAGCGCGGCCTTGCCCTCGCGGTCGCGCAGCCGCCATGCCGGATCGATGTCGAGCCCGAGCCGCTGCGGGCAGGCCCGCGCCGCGCCGCGGCTGAGCAGCGTGCGCAGCAGGGGATCGCGGCTGCGTTCCGGGTTGCCATCGGGCCCGGTACAGATCACCGCATGGTCGACCAGCGTTTCCACCGGGGCATCCGTTCCGCGCGGGCGCCAGCGCAGCGCGAGGCGGGCCCCCGCAGCCTGCGCCGCTTCGAGCGACCCGGCCACGACCTGCAAGCGTCCCTCGGCCTCCAGCGCGGCGATGCGCCGGGCGATCTGCGGGGCCATGCGATGGCGGTGAACGTCCCACCACGGGCGCGCATGGCGCAGGAAGCGGGCCTGTCCCTCTGCCGCATGGGCCTGCCACAGGGCGCGGGTATGGGGGCGCAATTCATCAATGGCATGGTGCCAGCCCACCGCGCGGGCGCGCTCGCGCACATGGGCCATCAGTGCGCTTCCCTGTGCCGTGGGCAGGGGCTGGGGATCGACCACGGGGCCGATGTCGGCATGGGCGCGGGGCAGCAGGCCCCGGCGGGACAGCGCCAGGATCGGGCCGCGATGGCCGCGCGCGTCGAGTGTCTGGATCACGTCGATGGCGGTGAGCCCGGTGCCCAGCAGGAACACGGCAGCCTCCGGGCTGATCGCGTCGAATGCATGCCGTGCCCAGGGATCGGCGATCGCGCGCGGGGGCGGCAGGCCCGCGAGCGCCCGGTGCGGGGCGGGCGGGGCATTGCCCTGCGCCAGCACGACCGCGCGGGCATCGAGTGCGCGCCCGTCGTGCAGTAGCACGCGCAAGGCTCCATCATGCGCGGGCACGACATCGTGGGCCGTGCCAAGGCAGACTTCGACAAGGCCGGGCATGGCCGCGCGCGCCTGTGCCAGCACATCGGCCAGATAGCGGCCATAGTCGGCCCGGCTGGCGAACCGGTTGGGCAGGTCGCTGCCCGAGGTTCCCCCGGCTTCGATCTCTCCATGCCCGAGCCAGCGCAGGAAATGGGCCGGATCGTCGGGAAAGGCGCTCATGTTGGCCGCGCGCACGTTGAGCAGATGCTGCGGCCCGCAGGCGCCATAGGCAAGGCCATGGCCAAGCGCTGTGCCCTCGCGCTCGACAATCACCGCCCGCGTGCCCGCGCGGGCCAGCTGGACGGCCAGCAATGTGCCCGAAAAGCCCCCGCCGATGATGGCCACGGGCTTTTCCGAGGGTCGGTCCTGCCCGTGATTCTGCGCAGCGATCGGCATATCTCAACCTCCCAAGTTGACTTATCTGTCGCAAGTTTGGCTTGGCCCGTCAATAGCCGGGCTTGGGCAGCCTGACGAAGCGAGGCAGGGTGGCGCCCACCTGTTTGCGGGCACGAAACAACCGCCGCCGGACCATGCCCGGCGGCGGTTTTTTCGTGGGATTTGAGGGGAGGCGTCAGGCTGCGGAGCGGGCGTGACGGGCCAGGGTGTTGCGGTTGACCGGCACGTCGAGGCCAAGCGTGTCGCGGAAGGTCTGGCCCGGATAGTCGGTCTTGTAGATGCCCCGGCGCTGGAGGATCGGCACGACCTCGTCGACGAACACGTCGAGCTGGCCCGGCAGGCTCTCGAACAGGTTGAAGCCATCGGCGCCGCGCTGTTCGAGCCATTCCCCGAAGCGGTCGGCGATCTGCTCGGGCGTGCCCACGAAATGGCCGCGCGGGGTGGCGCTGCGCAGCGCGATCTCGCGCAGGGTCAGGCCTTCCTCCGCAAGGGCGAGGATGCGGGCCGACTGGCTCTGGTTGCTCTTGTGCCCTTCGGCGGCAACGTGGCGCGGGAACGGCCCGTCGGGGTCGTACTGGCTGAAATTGTGGTCGTTGAAGCCACGGCCCAGCGCGCGCAGGGCGTTCTCCAGATTGCCGAGCGAGGCCAGTTCGCGATACTTCGCCTCGGCTTCGGCCTCGGTGCTGCCGACCACCGGACGCGCGCCGGGCAGGATGAACAGCGTGTCGGGATCGCGTCCGAAGCCACGGGCGCGGGCCTTGAGGTCGGCATAGAACGCGCGTGCTTCGTCCAGATTGTCCTGATGGGTAAAGATCGCATCGGCATGGGCGGCGGCAAAGCTGCGCCCGTCCTCGCTCGATCCGGCCTGGAAGATCACCGGCTGGCCCTGGGCCGAGCGGGAAATGTTGAGCGGGCCCTTGACCTTGAGGAACTCGCCCTTGTGGTTGAGTTCGTGGAGCTTGTCGGGATCGAGGAACTGGCCGCTGGCCTTGTCGCGCACGAGGGCATCGTCTTCCCAGCTGTCCCACAGGCCCTTGACCACGTCGAGATATTCGCCCGCGAGGCGGTAGCGGACATCATGGGCGAGGTGTTCGTCCTTGCCGAAATTGGCCGCGCTCCCCTCCAGCCACGAGGTCACCACGTTCCACCCGGCGCGCCCGCCGCTGATGTGGTCGAGCGAGGCGAACTGGCGCGCGAGGTTGTAGGGCTCGGTATAGGAGACCGTGGCCGTGCCCACGAGGCCGATGTGCTCGGTCACCGCGGCCAGCGCCGAGAGGATCGTGAGCGGTTCGAAGCGGTTGAGGTAATGCGGGCTGGAGCGCGCGTTGATCGAGACGCTGTCGGCCACGAACAGATAGTCGAACTTGCCGCGCTCGGCGGTCTGGGCCTGATGCTTGTAGAAGGAAAAGCTGGTGCTGGCATCGACCTGGGCATCGGGGTGGCGCCAGTCGTCCCAGCCGGGGCCGACACCGTGGAGGAGAAAGCCGAGGCGCAGTTGACGGGTCTTGTCGTGGGCTTGGGTCATCGTTATGTCCCTTCGTGGTTGATCCGATAAATAACGTGGTATTTTCGGATCATACGGAAATGTCTTGAGGGTTTGAGCGAGGTCTTCTCAAGTCGGTTCAAGAAATGCGAATGTCGCATTTTCATCGTGTTACAGGCTCTGGTTCAGATCACCACGAAGCCGTGGGTGCCATCGCGGCGCAACTGGTCGACGAGGCCGAACTCCCAGTCGAGATAGGCCTGCATGGCGGCCTGCGCATTGTCGGTGCCTTCGTAGGGGCGCTTGTAGCGGCCCTGTCCGTCGCGCGGGGGCGGGGCGCCGTCGGGCCCGGTTTCGAGGGGGATGCCGCCCGGCCAGTCGACCACGGCGACCTCCCAGCCCATCTGGGCCAGCCACGAGGCGGTCATGTCCGCGCGCGGGCCAAGGTCGTCGGCCAGCACGATGCGTGCGCCGCGCACGGGGGTGAAGTGGTCGGTTTCCTGCACCAGTTGGCCCCCTTGCGCATTGCGGAAGCCGGGCAGGTGGCCGCGCGCGAAGTCTTCGGGCAGGCGCACGTCGAAGCGGTAGAGCGTGCGGGTGGTGTCGCGGGCCAGCCAGGCGAGGTCTTCCCAACTGATGTGGCGCACGCCCGCGCGCCAGGCGACATCGCGCGCGCGGGCGCGGGCTTCGCCGGCAAGGGCCGTCTCG
>DQVI01000001.1 GCA_015661825.1 Novosphingobium capsulatum | reverse complement strand
GGCATCGCGGGCGGCCCAGCCGGCCTTGTCGAGCAGGCGGTTGGCCGCGGCCACGTCCGGTCCGGGCGCGACGATGCCGGGTGCGGCATGCGGCGTGATGGCCGAAAGGAACGCACCCGTGGGGCGATATTCGCCAAAGCCGTTTGCCCGGGTGATCGCCGCCCGGTCGATCGCCAGGGCAAGGGCCTGGCGCACCGCCAGTTCGTTGAACGGGGGCAACGTGGTGTTGAACGTGATCGCGCGGGTGGGATTGCCCAGGTTGATGCGGTTGCCCAGCACCAGATCGGGATTGGCGCGGATCGCAGCGGCGTTTTGCGGCGGCGCGTCGATGGTCAGGTCGAACTGGCCAGAGACAAGCGAGACGTAGCGCGGCAACGCCTCGGGCACGAAGGTGACGGCGATCCGGTCGAGATAGGCCGGCCCGGCATGGCCGATATAGAGCGGCGCCCAGCGATAATCGGGCCGGCGCACGAAAGTAATGCCCGACTGACGGCGATACGACGCCACGATGAACGGCCCGCTGCCCACCGGCCGCGTGGCAAGTACCGCCTTCGGCCCGGCCAGCGAGCGCGGGCTGACTAGCCCGAACCAGCTCTGCGCCAGCACGTTGAGAAAGGCAGAATAGGGCCGCGAGAGTGTCACTTCCAGCGTGCGCCGGTCGACCACCCGCGACCGCGCATAGGGCGCGATATAGGCGGCCGTCATCGCGGTGTGGCTGGCCGGATCGACAATGCGATCGAGATTGGCCTTGACCGCTGCGGCATCGAGCGGCGTGCCATCGGAGAACGTCACGCCATCGCGCAAGTGGAACACATAGGTCAGCCCGTCGGCCGAAATGTCCCAGCGCTCGGCAATCCACGGGGTGATCGCGCCATGTTCGTCCAGATAGACCAGATTGTCGAACAGCAGGCGACCGAGCCACTTGGGATTGGTGGCAGCGATGGTTTGCAGATCGAGCGTGCCGGTATCGCTGGCCACCGAAATATGCAGTGTACCGCCCGACCGGCCACGGCCGGTCTCGACATAATCGGCATGGGGATAAGTGAACGCATGGACAGCGGTCGACATCGCTGCCGGGCGCTTTTCATCGCCCGCCGCCGGCGCCCCTGGCAGGCGCGCGGCAAGCAACAGCGCGAAGGCGCTGCCGGCCAGGCACAATCCCGGGCGTGCCTTCATGCCCCCTGTCCTTTCCAGGCAGCGATCAGCACGGGCGTGTTGTGCGAGGTATCGTAAAGCACGCCGTGCAGGCTGCGGCGATAGGCCGACAGCGCATGGTTTTCATAAAGCGGAATGGCAGGGGCCAGCCAGGCGAGGCGCGCCTGGGCACGAGCATAGAGCAAAGCGCGGGTGGCCTCGTCCGGCGCGGCACGCGCGGCTTCGAGCAGGCGATCGAGCTCGGCATCCTGCAAGCGCGAGGTGTTCTGGCCGATGCGCTTTTTCGAGGCGATCTCGGCCCCGGCATAGTTGATATAGAGCGCGTCGGGCGTGTTGGTGTGCCACACCCCGCTGGCCAGTGCCTGGTAATCACCGGCCATGCGCCGCTGGGTGAGCATCGGCATGGTCAGTTGCACGATGCGCAGATCGAACCCGATCGCGCGGGCGTCGGCCTGAAGCGCGACCAGCACGCTGAACAGGTTCTGGGCCTGGGTCACCAGCACATCGGCCCCCAGCCGCTGGCCGTGGCGCGTGCGAAAGCCCTGGGGATCGCGACCCGTCCAGCCTGCTGCGTCGAGCAGGCGGTTGGCCCTGGCCGGATCGCGCGCCAGAATGCCCTGCCCGCCCGCATCGTAATCGCGCGTGGCGGCGCCGAGGAAATCGGTCTTGGGAAGGTATTCACCAAACCCGACGGCCCTGGCAATGGCCTGACGGTCCGTGGCCAAGCACAACGCCTGGCGCACCGCCAATTCATCGAACGGCGCGCGCGCCACGTTGAACGCAACGCCGCGGCTGACGATGCCGGTGCGGATGCGGTTGTCGAGCACCAGCGCCGGATCGGCACGGATCGCGGCGGCATTCTGCGGCGGCGCATCGATGGTCAGGTCATACTGTCCAGACGCCAGCGCCACATAGCGGATCAGCCCTTCGGGCAGGAAGTCGATGTCGATGCCCTGGGCATAGGCCGCACCGCGATGGTGCAGGAACGGTGGCGCCCAGTCATAGTCGGGCCGGCGCACCAGGCGGATGCCGCGCTGGCGTTCATAGGATGCGACCACGAATGGCCCCGAACCGATCGGATGCGAGGCAATCGTCGCGGGTGCCTCGCGGATCTGGCGCGGGGAGATCAGTGCCAGCCAGCTTTGCGCCAGCACATTGAGAAATGGGGCATAAGGGCGCGACAGGCGCGCCTCGAAAGTATAGCGGTCAATTACCCGCCCTTGCGCATAAGGTGCAATATAGGCCGCAGCGAGCGGCGACTTGGTCGCCGGATCGCGCATATGCTCCAGGTTGGCCTTGACCGCCTGGGCGTCGAACGGCGTGTCATCGGAAAAGGTCACGCCCTGTCGCAAGTGAAACACGTAGGTCAGCCCGTCGGGCGAAATCGTCCAGCTTTGCGCCAGCCAAGGCGTGGGCCGTCCCTGGTCGTCGAGATAGACCAGGTTGTCGAAGATCAGCCGGCCCAGCCACTGCGCGTTGGCATGGCTGATGGAATGCAGGTCGAGCGTGCCGGTATCCGCTGCGGTGGAGATGCGCAGGGTGTCGCTAATGGCAAAGGGCGGAGTCTCGGTCTGGACATAGTGTCCGGTGGAGAGCCGGGCCGGCGTGTCGCTCGCGCCAGCCGGTCCCGACCCGGCTGCCGCCGGGCCATTCCCTCCAGAAGGCGCGAGCGAGCACCCCGCCGCCACGGCAGCGGCCAGGGCGACCGTGAGCAGGCGGGATGCTCGCGACATCAGCGGCCCAGCTTTACCGAGATGCCGGCCACGATGGAGATGCCATCGCCCGGAAAGGCCACGCGCTGGTCCTTGCCGGCGGCGTTGAACACCGGGCTGATCGCCGCGGCATAGCCCTTGTTGAACAGGTTGTGCCCATCGATGAACAGGCTGTACGGACCGTCCTTGGGGGCATAGCCAATCGTCGCGCCAAAGATCGCATAGGGCCGCGCGTAGAACGTGTTGGCATAGTCGATCGGCACCGACGAGGAGGCCTGCACCTTGCCCGAGAGATAGGCCCCCGATGCATGGTTGAACGCCAGTTCGCCCTGGTAGAAATGGCGCGGCAGGCTGGCGAGCTGGTTGCGACCCCACTGCGCATCGTGGCGGAAGCGGAAATCGCTGTAGGTATAGGATTGGCGCAGCGAGATGTTGGTATCGGGATTGGCCGCGCGCCACAGCGGTGTCTGAAGGCCCACTTCCACCCCGGTGTGCAGCGTGGGCGAGGCATTGCCTTCGGCGGTCAGGTTGTTGACGAAGTCGACGATCACGGTGATCGACTCGTTCTTCACCCAGGCGCGATAGGCGCTGATATCCCACGTGCCGAGGATCGGCGTGGTGCCGCGCGCGCCCAGTTCGGCGGTCCAGGCGGTCTGGTCCTTGAGCGGAAAGCCCTGGCTCGCCAGCGTCTTGGCCGGACCGCTGGTGAAGGCAGGCGGCGTGGTGAGGAAAGACCAGTCGTTCGGCGGCTCGACCGAGCGGCTGACATTGCCGTGGAATTCGTAATCCGGGCTGATCTGATAGGAAAAGCCGCCGCGCGCGGTGTATTCCCAACCATTGCGGCTATAGGGCTTGGCGGTGTCGCTGCCGGTGGGCGCCGGATAGCTCACGTTGGTCTTGCGGAAGATGTTGAGCGCGGCCGCGCCCAGCGTGATCTTCAGCCCGTCGACCGGTTCCGACGTGTTGGACAAGTGGATGTTGCGATCCGCGCCATCGTAGTTGGCAATGCGCAGCAGGCTGCCCGTTGGCAGGCCCGAAGGGGCCACTGCCCCGGAATACGTGCCGGTTGCCGCGTTGAACGTGCCCGCGCCGGGATCGACCGCATAACGCAGGTACGTCTTCTGCCAGCCCTTGGTGTGATCGACCGAGAGCACGCCAAAGATGGTCTGCGAATCCCGCCCGAACAGGGTGTCGGTGCGGTGGTAATCCAGCGTGGCGGACACGTCGCTATAGGCCCAGCGTGCGATATTCTGGGTGCGGATGTCGATCGGGTAATCGTGATAGGTGAACCCGATCACCAGCGATTCCCGTGGCGAGATCGTGAATGTGGTCTTGTTGCCGAACCATTTGGAGCCAGGCTGGATGCGCACTGCATCGCGCGCCACGTTCTGCGGGTTGGCCACACGCGGCGTATTCTGGATTTCCGAGATCAGCAGGCCACCGGGCGTCTGGTTCCAGGTCTGGCGATAGCGCGCGAAGAAGCGGGTTTCGATATTATCGGCCAGTTGGATACCGATATTGCCGATCAGGCCGAAGGAGTCGCCCGCCGCCTGCTTCTGATAGCCATTGCGCTGCGAATAGGTGGCGCTGACGAAGTAGTCGAACTTACCATATTGGCCGCCTGAGCTGAGCTGGCCCTTGAGGTAGCCATAGCTGCCCCCTTCGACGCGCGCTTCGAGCGGAGCGGAGTCCTTGCCGGTCTGGGTGACATAGTTGATCGCCCCGCCCAGGAACGAGCTACCACGATCGAATCCGTTCGCGCCACGCAGGATTTCCGTCTGCTTGAGGCCAAGCGGCTCGAACAGCTCATAGGGCGTTCCGCCCGGCCCGGTCACCGGCAACCCGTCGAAGGTGAAGAGAATGCCGGTGCGGAAGAAGTTGACGCCACGGTTGACGGCCGAACCACGCACCGAAATCTTGATCCCGTCGGCACCACCCGCCGCCTGGGCCAGAACGCCGGGCTGGAACGCCAGCACGTCTTCATTGGTCAGCACGCGGCCCTTGAGCACGTCGGCCTGGTCCACGAACCCGGTGCCGCCGGGCACCGCCTTGAGTGCTTCTTCTACCTTCTTGTCGGCGCGGCCAGACACGATGATCGTGCGGCCCCGGTTGGCGCCATCAGTCTCGGCATCGCTGTCTGCCGCGGGCGGCAAAGCAGGTTCGGCAGCGCCTTCAACCAGCGCGTCGCTTGCCGCCGAAATCGGCGTTGCGGCATGGGCCAGCGCGGGATGCCACAAGGCGGCCACGGCCAGGGCGATGGCAGACACGCCAAACGGGCATGGGCCTGTTCGGCTAGCATGCGGAAGATGAGACATTACGGAATTTCCCCCGGTTTTTGTGCAAAGTTCACGAATGCGGCCATCCGTCCGGCGGCTCTCCCTGATCGTCTATATCTCTACTATTTTGGTCAATAAACTAATCCTAATCGAAACGATAGAGAATCTTGCAAATGCGAGATATCCCTTCTAAGGCTTGATTTCGCTAAGAGCGCTGCGCGACCGCACTGCAAAAGAAGCCTCAATTTCCTGACATATTTGACCGAATCATTAAGTTATCAGGGAGCCTCATGTGACCACCTCCAGCCCCGCGCGACCCGCGCTCGATAGACTGCGCGCCGGCGACGCGGTGGCTGCGATGGGCATCGATCCCGTGCGTGCCCCCCGGATGCTGGCCCGCGTTGTCGTGCTGGCATTAGCCTATCCCTGGCGCTTTGGCGCCGCGATGGCGGCGTGCGCGGGCGCGGCGCTCGCCAACCTCCTGCTTCCTTGGCTGCTGGGCAGGGTCGTGGATGAAGCGGCGGCCCTGGCGCGGGTGGCCGCGCCGCTGCGCCATGGACAATCGCTTGGCCCGGTGGCCTGGGCGGCAGGCAGCCTAGTCCTCGCTTCGGCCCTGCGCGGACTGCTGCAGATGGCGGCAGGCTATAACGCGGAGCATGTCGGCCAGAGCGTGGGGCGGGACTTGCGCCTGGCCTTCTTCGAAAAGCTCCAGCGGCTGGACCTGGCATTCCACGATGCCGTCCATTCTGGCGACCTGATCACGCGCGGCATGCTCGATCTGGAAGGGGTGCGCGGCTTCATCGAAGTGGGCCTACAGCGCATCGTCCAGCTTGCCCTGCTGGCCGGCATCGGCGGCTGGCGGCTGATCGCCACCGATCCGGTGCTGGGCGCCACCACGCTGATCTTCCTGCCGTTCGTGGCCGTCATGGCCGGGACCATGGGCCTCAAGCTGCGCTATGCCTGGACGCGCCTGCAGGAACGCATGGCCGACCTCACCCGCGTGATGGAGGAAAACCTCCAGGGCGCGCGGGTAGTGCGCGCCTTCCCGGCGCGGAGCCACCAGATCGCCGCGTTCGATGCCGCCGGCAACGCCGCGCTGGCCCTGGCCAACCAGCGCATCGCCATCCGTTCGCGCGCGATGGCGCAGATCAACCTGGTGTTCTACGGCGCGATGGCCCTGGTGCTGGCGGTGGGCAGTTGGCGCATCGGCCAAGGCGCGCTGACCATCGGCGATCTCGCCGCGTTCCTGGCTTACATGACCATCCTGCAAATGCCGGTGCGGCAGGTGGGCATGATCGCCAATGCCGCCGCCCGCGCAGTCTCATCGGGTACGCGGCTGTTCGACATTCTCGATCGCCAGCCCGCCGTGGCCGATACGCCCGACGCCCGCCCGCTTGCCCTCAAACACGGCACGCTGGTGCTCGACCGGGTCTCGTTCCGCTATGCCGCCGATGCGCCCGATGCCCTGCGCGACATTTCCCTGACCGTGCGGCGCGGTCAGACGCTGGGCATTGTCGGCCCGGCCGGCAGCGGCAAATCGACGCTGGCGCACCTGATCGGCCGGTTTCACGACGTGACCGAGGGCAGCGTGCGGATCGATGGCCAGGACGTGCGCGATGTAACGCTGGCGTCGCTGCGCGAAGCGGTGGGCCTGGTGGCGCAGGAAGCCTTCCTGTTCGATGACAGCGTGGAGCGCAACATTGCCTATGCCCATCCCCGCGCGCGGCGTGGCGATGTCCATGCCGCCGCCCAGGTGGCGCAGTTGCACGATCACGTCGCCGGCCTGCCGCGCGGCTATCGCACCGGCGTGGGCGAACGCGGCTCGCGCCTGTCCGGCGGCCAGCGCCAGCGCGCCACGATTGCCCGTGGGCTGCTGCCCGATCCGGCCATCCTGATCTTCGACGATGCCACCTCGGCCGTCGATGCTGCGACAGAACACCGCCTGCGCCACGCCCTGCGCGAGGCCGCGCGTGACAAGACCACGGTGATCATCGCGCACCGCCTGTCCTCGCTGATGCATGCGGACGAGATCATCGTGCTCGATCATGGCCGCATCGTGGAGCGCGGGCGCCACGCCGACCTGGTGGCTGCAGGCAGGCACTATGCCCGCCTCCACGCGCTGCAAACCAATCCGGGCGCTCTGGTGGATGAAGAAAGGATGTCGGCATGAACATGATTTCCGCCGCGCGCCGCCCCCCGACCGCAACAGCAGCCGCAGAGGGCATAGCCGAGCGGGAAGAGCGCGAGGACGTGTTCGGCCGGTTAGATCCCGATGTCGCGGCGCGCCTGTGGCCCTATATCGCCCCGCACCGTCGGCTCGCCTGGTGGGCACTGGCCGCGATCCTGGCCTTCGTCGCCGCGCAGGTCGCGATTCCGCTGCTGATCCGCGGCGTGGTCGATGCACTTACCGCCAAGCCCGGTGCCTGGCCGCTCTCGCGCGTGCTGGTGCTGTTCGGGGTAGCGGTGATCGCCAATGCCGCCGCCAATTACCACAGCGACGTGCTGGCCGCTCGCCTGGCGCAGCGGATCATCTTCGATCTGCGCCGCGCCATGTTCAGCCACCTCCAGTCCGTTTCGCAAGGGTTCATGGACCGCAGCCACGTGGGCCGGATCATGTCGCGCCTGCAAGGGGACGTGAACGCCTTGCAGGAGTTCTTTGAAACCTCGGTCACCGCCGTCGCCGATTTCGTGCTGCTGCTGGGCATCGTGGTGGCGCTGTTCGTGCTGGAATGGCGGCTGGCGCTGGTGACGCTGCTGCTCGTGCCGATGCTGGTGGGGGTGCGGGCGCTGTGGCTGCCGCGCGCGCGGCTGGTGTTTGCCCGCGCGCGCGATACGTCGTCCATCGTCAACGGCGCCATGGCCGAAAACATCAACGGCGTGCGCGTCGTCCAGGCCAGCCGGCGCGAGGCGGTCAACCTGGCCGATTTCACCGACAAGGCCGATGCCAACTTCCGCGCCCAGGTCGCCTCCGCCTGGACCGCGCAGGTCATGGTCCCGACCATCGACGTGCTGACCGGCCTGGCCATGGGCATCGTCGCGCTCGGCGGAAGCTGGCTGGCCCGCGAAGGGATCAGCGACGTGGGCGTGATCGTGGCCTTCGTGTTTTTCGTGCAGCGCTTTTTCGAGCCGATCCGCACGCTCTCGCAGCAATATACCATGGCCCAGCGCGCCACCACCGCCGCCCAGCGCATTTTCGAAGTGATCGACGTGCCGGTCGATATCGTCGATCCACCCGGCGCGCCCGATCTCGATGCATCCCAGCCCTCGGTGGAACTGGACGGCGTGACCTTCGGCTATCGCCCCGATCAGCCGATCCTAAGCGATTTCTCGCTGGCGATCGCCCCGCGCGAAGTCGTGGCGCTCGTCGGCCCCACCGGATCAGGCAAGAGCAGCATCGCCGCGCTGGTCTGCCGCCTTTACGACGTGTGGGACGGCGCGGTGCGGATCAACGGCCAGGATCTGCGCGACGTGCACCTGGAATCGATCAGCCGCAAAGTGGTGATGGTTCTGCAGGAACCGTTCCTGTTCACCGGCACGATTGCCGACAACATCCGCTTTTCCACCCGTGGCGCCACGCGCGAAGACATCGTGCGCGCGGCCAAGGCCGTTCACGCCCACGACTTCATCGTGCGCCTGCCGCAAGGCTATGACACGCGGCTGGAACAGCGTGGACAGAACCTGTCGCTCGGCCAGCGGCAGTTGATCAGCTTTGCCCGCGCGCTGGTGGCCAATCCGGCGATCCTGATCCTGGACGAGGCGACCGCCAGCATCGACAGCGTGATCGAGGCACGCATCCAGCAGGCGCTGCGCGTGCTGATGCAGGGCCGCACCAGCATTCTCATCGCCCATCGCCTCGCCACCGTGCGCGATGCCGATCGTATCGTCGTGCTGAAGGACGGCGCGATCCTGGAACAGGGCAACCATGCCGCCCTCATCGCCCACGATGGGCTCTATGCCCGCCTCCACGCCCACAACTTCGCCTCGTTCGACGAGGTTTCGGGATGAGCCACGCCCCGGCTCCAACGATCCCGGCGACCGCCGACCACGCACGCGCCATTGCCGAAATCGGCGTGGAAACCTGGCACGACGCCTATCGCGCAATCATGCCGGCAACGGTGCTGGCCGCGCGGAACGTGGACCGCGCGCAGCAGAACTGGGCGCGCGCCATCGACCAGGGCACCACACCCATTCACGTCGCGATTGCTGGCAACGCCGTCGTCGGCTTTGCCAGCGCCGCGCACCAGCGCAGCACCTTGCTAGAGGCGGAGGGATTTTCCGCCGAAATCACTACGCTTTACGTTCGTCTAGGGTGGCAGAGGCAGGGCGTGGGCAAAGCGCTGTGGGACCCAATTATCAACGAACTGGCGCAACAGGGCCACGAGCGTGTCAGGCCTGTGGGTGCTCGAACGAAACGGGCCAGCGCGCCGCTTCTACGAAGCGAGGGACTGTAGCCTGCACGCGGCCCGGCAAGTCGAGCATCGCCTCGGTGACGTGATTTCCGTGGCCTAATCGATGGCCTGCCCCGATCCACCATTCCCAAGGAGACCCACGATGACCGCATTTTCAGCCCAGACCATTGGCCGCCAGGGCTATGGCACGATGGGCCTGTCACATTCCTATGGCCGCGCGGAAGACGAACCTTCGATCGGCACGATCCATCGCGCCCTCGACCTGGGGGTAACGCTGATCGACACAGCCAATGTCTATGGCCAGGGGCACAACGAGGAGCTGGTGGGCCGCGCCATCGCCGGCCGGCGCGCGGGCGTGGTGCTGGCTACCAAGTTCGGTTTCCGGCTGGATGGCGAGCCGGAGGACCGGCGCATCAACGGCGCACCGGCCTATGCCCGGCAAAAGCTGGAAGAGAGCCTGCGCCGCCTCAGGGTCGATCACGTCGACCTCTATTATCTTCATCGCGTCGATCCGCTGGTCCCGATCGAGGATACGGTGGCCGAGCTGACGCGGCTCAAGGAGGAAGGCAAGATCGGCGCCATCGGGCTGTCCGAAGCTGACGCCGCCACGCTGCGCCGCGCCCATGCGGTGCATCCGATCGCCGCGCTACAAAGCGAATATTCGCTGTGGGAACGCCATGTCGAAGCTGAAATCCTGCCGACGGCGCAGGAACTGGGCGTGGTCTTTGTCGCCTATAGCCCGCTGGGGCGTGGATTCCTGGCGGGCAACCTGCCGCAGGACCCGGGAGACCGGCGCCATCGTCACCCGCGCTATCAGCAAGACGCCATCGCTGCAAACGCCCGCCGTTTCGCTGCCGTGGAGAGCGTAGCGCAAAGCCTGGGCGCCACCGTGGCGCAAGTCAGCCTCGCATGGCTGATCGCGCGCGGCGTGGTGCCGATTCCCGGAACGCGCCATGTGGCGCATCTCGAAACCAACCTCGCGGCCAACGATCTCGTGCTCGATGCGGCCAGCCTTGCGGCGCTGGACGCGGCATTTCCACCCGGCACCACGGTGGGTGAACGGCATCCCGTGCAGCGCCCGATCGCGCAGCCGGTTACGGCAAGATAAAGCTAAAGTTTGTTGTCTATTTAAATAATAGAGATTAAATGAGCGCGCGATCCCATCCGACGACGGAAGGAAAAGCAGATCGCCTGTCGCGCCATGCCGTCAGCCCATCCACCCTGCGCATGACGATAACCGGTCTGCTCGCGTGTCTCTCCCTCGTCCGCTTCGGGCCGATGCGCCCTTGAACACTCGCTCGGCTCGAAGCGGGCACCGATCCCCTGACCAGCTGTCATTCCAGATCCCATCGACCATGCCCGACGCCAAGACCCAGCCCCCACCCACCGGCCCTGCCCCGCTGCCTGCCCGCATCGGCCGGCGGCTGGAACAGCTGTTGGCCACGCGCGGCATTACCATTGCCGAACTGTCGCAACGTTCGGGCATCGCCACGTCGGTTCTGACGCAGATCACCCAGGGCGCCTGGCAGCCCACCATCGACGTGGCTTGGAAGATCGCCAATGCCATCGACGTTCGCTTCGGCGCGCTGCTGCCGCGCCAGCATCCCGGCGATTTCGTGCTGACGCGGGCAGAACACAATCCGGTCTTCACTTCGCCCGACGGTCGCTTCACCTCGCAACCGCTCTCGCCCTATAGCTGCGACCAGCCGTTCGAATTCTATCGCGCCGAACTGGCACCCGGCGCGGCCCATGCCTTTGCCGCCCATCCGCCGCGCACGATCGAACATCTCACAGTGCATGCCGGCACAGTGGAAATCACGATCGGTCGCGAAAGCCCGCAAGTGCTCGGCCCGGGCGACTGGCTGCGCTATCTGGCCGATGTGCCCCACCGCTATCGCGCGCTGGGCGACGATCCCGTGCTGCTGTACATCGTGCTCAGCTACGCTGGGCTTGACGTCGAATAGCAAGGCCGATTGCGCCATCCGCCCGGTTTCGTTAACGCGCCCAGGGATCATCGGCGCGCCGGCTGGCGTGCGGGGCACGAACAAGGCGCGGGAATGCTGTCGAACAAGGGCAAGTACGGGCTCAAGGCAATGACGCACCTTGTCGGCGTGACCCAGCCGATGTTGGCCGACGACATCGCCAAGGACAATGCCATTCCGCGAAAGTTCCTTGACGTGATCCTGATGGAATTGAAACGCGCTGGTCTCGTTTCGGGGAAGAAGGGGCGTGGCGGCGGCTACATGCTGGCCCGCCCTGCCGATCGCATCACCGTAGGCCAGGTCATCCGCATCCTCGAAGGCTCGTTCGCCCCCATCGGCTGCACCAGTCGTACCGCTTACGTGCCATGCCACGATTGCCCGGACGAAGCCGCCTGCCGCATCCGCGACCTGATGATGGACGTGCGCGACCAGATGGCCATGGTGCTCGACAACACCACGATCCAGGCCTTGGCCGCGCGCCAGACCCGCGCGCAGCGGGAATTCTAGCTGATCGTCAGCGCAGCAGAAAACCCAGCGCGCGCAGCGCCTGCTTGAGCCGGTCGCGGCCATTGAGCGATCCGGCGGAACGCACCCGCCCCAGCACCAGTGCGCGCCAACCCACCACGTCCTGCCCCTGGGCCGCCTGAAATGCGCGGGCTGTTTCGTCATAAGCCGCAATCGGCGCGCGCTGGCTGCCCAAACGATAGCTGTCATGATGCAGGATCGCTTCGCGCGGCAGGCGCGGCTTGACCGCCGCGGGCAAGGCCGGATCGGGATGCCCCACCACAAGGCCGAAAACCACAGCCGCGCGCGGCGGCAGGTCGATCACTTGCGCCACGGCTTCGGGCTGGTTGCGCAAGGCGCCGATGTAGACCGTGCCCAGGCCCAACGATTCCGCCGCAACCACGGCATTTTGCGCCGCCAGCGCGGCATCGATGGCCGCCACGGTGAAGCTTTCGAGGTAGTCCAGCCCTTCCACGGACTCGCCGGCGTCAGCGGCCAGAAGGTGGGCGCGCGCCAGATCCGCAATCCAGAGAAGAATGACCGGGGCCTGGGCAATATGTTTCTGCCCCCCGGCAAGTTCGGCCAGCCGCGCACGCTTGGCCAGATCGGCCACCGCGACCACGCTCCACAATTGCAGGTTCGACGACGTTGCCGCCGATTGCGCCGCAGCCACCAGTGTTTCGACCGTGCCGGGCGGCAAGGCATCGGGCAGGTACGCCCGGACGGAACGATGGCCAAGCAATGCCGCGATCGTGTCGTTCCACAAGACACCATCGGTCTGCTGCGCGCCATAACGCAGCGAAAGTGCCGCTGCCGCAGGCTGAGGATGGTCCAGCGCCATAAATCTTGCCTTTGCCGTGAGTTTGAATGCTGCAAAGCAGCTTGATATTTGCTTACCAGCACTAGCACAGACTTATCGTATCAAGACTTCCAATCGATTGATGAATTGAGGAAATAGGGATTGATATTAAGTTGTTATGCAGAATTCGGACCAAGCGTAACCAGAAACCTTGTTTATAGCCCGATCGCTTGCTATCGTCCCGCCAGTATCCGGTTGCCACCCAATGGCCGAATGAGGACATTGACGAGATGGAAGAGGCAGCCGTTCCTTTCGACGACCGAACTCTGGCCTTTTACGACAATCACGCGCTGGAGTACGCCAGTAGCCAGCCCGACTCGCTGGCAGCCGATCTCTTGGCGTTTCTCCCCCATCTCGCACCTGGCAGCCAGATCCTCGAGCTTGGCTGCGGTTCGGGCGACACTGCGGCTGCGCTCGAGAGACTGGGCCACCATGTCGACGCGACCGATGGCCGCACGGCCATGGTGCAGTTGGCCAGCGCCAAGCTTTCAAGACCTGCCAAGATGCTACGGTTTGACCAGCTGGACAGCAAATCGGCTTATGATGCCGTAATCGCGAACGCCAGCCTACTCCATGTGCCCCACCCAGCACTGCCGTCATTATTGGCGCGAGTCCATCGCGCACTCAAGCCAGGCGGTTGGCACTTTGCCAATTACAAAACCATGGGCAAAGCCGGCTGGGATCGGCACGATCGCTATTACAATCGGCTGTCAAGGAGCGATGCCGAGCGCTTCTACAATCAAGCTGGCGCTTGGTTCAGCCTTGATTTTTACGAGTACGAAGGCTGCGGATATTTCAGTCGGCCCAGTCGCTGGCTTGTTGTGACCGCCCGCAAGGGCTGACGGCATCCGAGGCGCCAGCCATTGCCCACCGGAACCGTTCAGTCCGACGAACGCGCGGTCCAGCGCAGGCGCTACATGTTGCTTGAGCCGCAGGCCAGCGCAGCCAAACCATGGAGCCGGTTAGCGATAATCCCACCGCCACGCTGTCGGCTGTACTTGGCGCATGCTCGGCTCAAGCTGGTGCCAAAATCCGCGGTGGCCTCAATACGCAAGACCTCGCCGTGGAAAACGATCCTTTCGCGAGGTCGGCAAGATCCTATCAGGCGAATCCTCACCCACAAAACGGGATGGTTTTGAGCTGCATAGGACGTTGCTGGACTCAAACCTTGCAGCAAGAAAGTTTGAAGGTATCGATGTGGGTATCGGTTTCAGGCTCTCATCCAAAACGTCGCATTTCTAAGCATTTGCGGGCCAATTTCGTGTCCTCTCCTGAACTGGGCTACAAACTGTCGGACAAGGTCACCTGGTCGGTGGGCGCGAACAACCTGTTCGACACCTATCCCGATCGCAACGGCATCGTCGCTTCGGACGGATCGGACGCCTATGGCAGCTTTGCCCCGTTCGGGCTTTCGGGCGGATTCTATTATACCCGCGTGGGCGTGACGTTCTAGCACTACTTTGGCAGAAGTTCACTTGGGTGTTTGATGAGGCTGCATCCGCAGTGAGGGCAATGGTCGGGCGGTGAGCGGGCCAAGCGGTCAAGGATGGCCTGGCGCACTGCTGGCAAAGTGGGTTGGGGAGGCGGACCGAGGACTCTTTTTTTTCCGTCCCGCCTGAGCGAGCCTTCGGGATTGCAGGAAGGCGTAGGCCATCATCGACATCAAGGCGTGGCGGTGAAGTCCGACCCAGGATCGTCCTTCGAAGTGATCGAGGCCCAGTTCTTCCTTGAGTTGCTGATGAGCTTGTTTGCAGACCCAGCGCGCCTTGATCGCGCCGGCGAGAGCCTTGATCGGGGTGTCGCCAGGCAGATTGGAGAGATAGTATTTGCGCTCGCCATTCGAGCGATACTCCCCCACCAACCAGGCTTCCTCGCCCGGCATGTGCTGGGCCCCGGCAGAGCCGATCCGCTGAGGTGCACCATCGGCAATGCGCACGCGCATGGCTGCAAAGCGGGCCGTCAGCGGTCCCTTGGCTCCCTTGCGCCAACTGACCTGTCGCCACTTCGCGCCTTCGAGCATTGCGTGCGCGGCAATGGATTTGACGTCCGGCACATGCCGCACCCGTGGGCGACCGCGTCCTGCGACCGGGAAGATCAGTTGCACATCGGCCGGATAGACCTTTTGGTGTTGGGGGATTCCCACCGCCCAGCAAAGGCTGCGCGCACTCAGTGCCTGTCGGAATGGAGCGGACAGCCCGTAACCGGCATCGGCCAGCACACAACCGAAGCGCACACCCGCAGCGATGATACGATCGATCTCCTCGATCGCGATCTCGGGCTTGGTGCGATATTCCTGCAAAGGGGCAGGCACACCCGCCTTGTCCATGCGTGCGGTATCACTCGTCCAGCTTTCGGGCAGAAACAGCCGCAAGCTCAGCATGAGCGGAACTTCACCCGAGGCCAGTGTCACCGATACCAGTGTCTGGCAGTTTGCATTCTTGCCCAGTGCCGTCGCGTATTGGGGCGCAACGCCAACCGAAGCCTTGCCCTTCTTGGGTAGGGCGGTGTCATCGATGATAAGCCAGGCTCCATTGCCACCGACCAATTCATCCGCCTGGCGCCACAAGGTTGCTTCCAGCGGGGCGCTATCCCACAGACCGGCCCCGATGAAATGATGCAGCCGATCATAAGCGACGGCGTCCGAACGGGCCGCCATGGGCTGGATGCTCTTGCGATCACCTGGCCCAATCAGGCCCGCGATATAGGCCGGACACATCCGGCGTCGCGTCTTGTTCCCCAGCCCCTCCAGATACGGGGCGAGCCACCGCTCCAGATCCGACTGCCAGTCCTCGTCCATCGCCAGCCTCCGTCAAAGCTGGCTCCCCATGAATCACGCAATCAGCGCCATGGGAATCCCAAAAATTAAACTTCTGCCAAAGTAGTGCTAAGTCCAGCGGCTCGCCGCCATCCCACTGCGGGTGGCGGCGCGGCGGGATCAACGCGCGGCGGTCAGGTGGTGGTAATGCCGATCGGCAATTTCCACCCCTTCGCCCAGCAGCGGGCCAAGCAGACGATAGGCATCGAGGCGGCCGGCATCGAGCGGCGCATTCCAGCCATGATCGCGCTTCACGCGGCCAAGCTGGCCCGAGGCGATCAGTTCGGCCAGCGGCGGAGCACTGCCATCCTGCGCATCCGGATTGACCCAGAGCGCGTCCACCGGGCAGGCAAGTTCACACAGATAACAGGTTTGGCAGGCATCGGGCGTGGCGATCACCGGCAGGCAGCCGGCTTCACCGGGTTCGAACACGCGCGTCGGGCATTGCTCGACGCAAGCGTTGCAGCCGGTGCAGCGCTCGGCCAGCAGCGCGGCGATCACAGCGCGGGCTCCAGCCGCCGCGCAGCCGGCGTCGCGGGCTTGGTCCACACCTTGTCCAACCCACCAACCAGCAAGCGATGGGCCAAGGCCGGATCGGGTGCCTGCCGGTCGCTGCGCACGGCAATGCCCCGCGTTTCCCGGCGGGCAGCGGCGGCTGCCGTGCACCAGCGTGCCGTGGCCGCCATC
>DQVI01000126.1 GCA_015661825.1 Novosphingobium capsulatum | reverse complement strand
TCTTCCGATCTTCAGCGGCGCGGGCCTGCTGGCGCGGTGGGCGGCAAGGTCGGCGGCGCTGACCGGGCTGCCCAGTTCGGCCAGATCGGCCGCGACATCGACGGCCAGTGCCCCGTCATAGAAATCGACAACCCCGGCCTCGGCCAGACGGCGCAAGGTGCGGGCCAGCGCGGGTTGGCGCAGCACGTCGCCTTCGCGCAGGGGGCGGCCTTCGGGCTCGAACACGCTGGCATAGGCGCCGCCCTGCACGCGCAGTTCGGGCCCCTTGGCCGCCGCGATGGCGGCATGGCCCGCCGTCACGACAACGCCTTCTTCTGCCAGCGCAATGGCCGGGGCCAGCAGGCGCGAAAGCGGCAGCGGCGAAGGTTCGGTCTCCAGCACGGCCTGCCAGGCCGAAAGCGTGCCCGCGACCGTATTGGCCGCCAGCGGCCCGCGCCAGGGCACCACATCATGACCCGCCCCGGCATAGAGCCCCAGATCGGCCTTGGCCGCCGCGGCGCCGACCCCGTGGACGCCATGAAGGCGCCCGTCGCTCTCGCGGATCAGCCAGAAGCCATCACCGCCAATGCCGGTCATGTGCGGATAGACGACCGCCAGCGTGGCCGCGACGGTGATCGTCGCCTGCGCGGCGCTGCCCCCGTCTTCGAGCACGCCAAGGCCTGCCTGCGCGGCCAGATAGTGCGGCGCGGTCACGATGCCGTGGCGGCCCTTCACGGTGTGGAGTGGTCTGGTCATGGCTGATCAATCCGGCAGGGCGGCGACGAAAGCCTCGACCACTTTGGCCGAGTTCACCGACGCGAGGTGGTCGAAAACATATTCCATGTTGTGGTCAGCGTCGCCGCCGGCCAGATCGGAGAGCGAGCGGAAGACGATGGCAGGCACCTTGTTGGCATAGGCCACCTGCATCAGCGCGGCGCTTTCCATGTCGAGCAGCCGGGCATGCCAGGCGCGGAACAGGTATTCGCGGAACTGCGCATTGTCGGCATAGGCCCCCGCCGAAACGCCGGTGCCCCCCACTTCGACCTTGGGCTGATGGGGCAGGCACAGCTTCGTCTGGGCGCTCTGCCCGGTGGACGGGGCCACGCAGGCTTCAAGGCTGATCCCGGCGGCAACCTTGCGCGCAAGGGCCAGCAGGCCCGGATCGACGGCAAAGGTCATGTGGTTGCGCGCGGGTTCGTCCGCATTGCCCACGATGGTGCCGTTGGGGAACAGGAATTCCCAGTTTTCGGGCGCGCCTTCCGGGCTGGGCTCGGGAACCTTCCAGCCCTTGTCGGTCTTGCGGGCGAGCATCACCTCCAGATACTGCCCCCAGTGTTCGGGCACAGAAACATCGCCAATCGAGAGCGCGGGATCAACGCCCCCCGCCACGCCCGAAAAGACGATCCGCCGGACCCTGAAATGATCGAGCGCAAGCTGGGTGTTCATGGCCGCGTTGACCATGCTCACCCCGCTCGACATCAGGATCACCGGATGGCCCGAAAGCGTGCCCAGCACGATCTCGCGGTCGTTGATCTTCAGCTTTTGACCATGGGTAATGACCGCCGCCATCGCCTCCCACTCGGGGGCATAGGCGGTCAGGATCAGCGTGCGCGGGGTGCTGTCGAGCAGGGTGGACACCTGGGCCAGAGCCGGAGCGGCGGCCAAGGCGGGCACAGCGACACCAAGGCTGGCAGCAGCCAGAAAAACACGAGCAAAACGCATCAGGCCGCTCCCATCCAGACAAAGCGAAACACGAACAGCGCGGCAAGCAGGAACAGGAACCAGTCCTTGCGGCTGGCCCGGCCGCGCAGCAGGATCAGCAGCGCGTGCGAGGTGATCCCCATCGCAAGGCCATTGGCGATCGAGAACGTCAGCGGGATCGTCGCCACGGTCAGGAAGCCGGGGATCGCCGCCATCGGGTCTTCCCAGTCCACTTCGGTCAAGGGCAGGAGCATGAGCCCGCCCACCACGATCAGCGCGGGCGCCGTTGCGGCCAGCGGCACGAGCTGGGCATAAGGGGCCACGAACATCGTCGCAAAGAACAGCAGGCCCGCGACAATCGCGGTCAAGCCGGTGCGGCCACCGGCCTGAACCCCGGCAGCGCTCTCGACATAGGAAGTCACCGTGCTGGTCCCGACCATCGCGCCGACCATCGTGGCCACCGCATCGGTGATCAGGATGCGGTTGAGGCCCGGAATGCGCCCGGCCTTGTCCATCAGCCCGGCCCGCTTGGTCACCGCCACGAGGGTGCCGATATTGTCGAACAGGTCGACGAACAGGAACACGAAGACGATCTCGGCCACGCCGCCCGACAGCTTGAGCACGCCGGGCAGATCGAGCTTGAAGACCGTCTGCGTCATCGCGGCCAGATTGTAGGGCTGCGGATCGACATGGACCATGCCCATCAGCCAGCCCACGAGCGTGGTCGCCACGATGCCCAGCAGCATCGCCCCGCGCACGTTCCACACCGACAGCACGCCGATGATCAGCAGGCCCAGCAGCGCGAGCGCAGGCCCCGCACTCTTGAGGTTCCCCAGCGCCACGATGGTCGCCGGATTGCCCACGACGATCCCGGCATCCTTGAGGCCGATGAAGCCGATGAACAGCCCGATCCCGCCCGCGACCGCCGCGAACAAGTAGTTGGGAATGACCGAAACGATCAGCTGGCGCACACCCGTGAGCGTCAGGATCAGGAACACCAGCCCCGAAATCAGCACGCAGCCCAGCCCGACCGGCCAGGGAACATGCATCTGGCCCACGACGGTAAACGCGAAATAGGCGTTGAGCCCCATGCCCGGCGCCAGCGCGAGCGGGGTATTGGCCGCAAACCCCATCAGGATCGAGGCGAAGGCCGCGGCAAAGCATGTCGCCGCCGCGACCGCCGCCACCGGCATTCCCGCCTGCCCCAGGATCGAGGGGTTGACCAGCACGATATAGGCCATCGTCAGGAAGGTGGTGGCCCCTGCCACCACTTCGGTGCGGATGTTCGTCCCGCGCGCCTCCAGATCGAAATAGGCCCCCAGTCGCTGCGCGACACTTTGCGTCATTGCCATTCCTTCGCGATTGCCCCCGGCGCACGCGCGCCGACAATGCCCCGCTCTTCGAGCATTTGTGCGCAGGCGAAAAGAGCCGTTTCCCCAAATCGACGGCCTATCAACTGAATACCGAGCGGCAATTGCCCCTCGCGTGCGAGGGGGATGCACAGCGAGGGGAGCCCGAGGAAGGTGATCGGCTGGGTGTGGATGCCAAGATCGGCACGGGCCGGCACCAGGGCGCCATCGATTGCGATGCGCGGATCGGCGATCAGCGGGGCAACGCAAGGGGTTCCGGGCGCCACCATCACATCGACCCCGGCCTTTTCCATCATCGCATCGACATGGTCGCGGGCCGTGGCGCGCAAGTCTTGCGCGGCCTCGTAGAGGGTGGCGGGCAGCAGGCTTCCGGCGATCAGCCGGTCGCGCACGGCGGGGTCATAGTCCATCGCCGCGCGGGCAAGGGTCTCGCGGTGGAGCGCGCCACCCTCGTATGCGGTGATCAGGAAGGCCGCCGAACGATAGCGCGCCAGATCAGGGAAAGACAGCACCGGCCCCTCGCCCACGATCCGGGCAATCGCTTCGGCCTGAAAGGGATCGCGGTTTTCGGCAAACCGCCCCCCGAGCGCGGCCAGACGGGGGACATTCCCCCCCGCATCGTCAGGACGGGCCGACAGAACCGACCAGATCGCCCGCATATCGGCCAGCGAGCCGGTGAACGGCCCGATGTCGTCGAAACTGTGCGCGAAAGGGAACGTCCCTTCGAGCGGCAAATCCGCGTGCGTGGGCTTGAGGCCATAGAGGCCGCACAGGCTGGCCGGAACGCGGATCGACCCGTTGGTGTCGGAGCCCAGCGCGAAAGCCAGATGCCCTGCCGCGACCACGGCCGCCGAACCGCCCGAAGAACCGCCCGCCAGCCGCGCGGGGTCGTGGGGGTTGCGCGTCGTGCCATGGCGCGCGTTGATCGTCGCGAAGCCATAGGCAAATTCGTCCATGTTGAGCGTGGCCACCAGCACCGCGCCAGCAGCGCGAAGGCGGCGGACCGCCTCCGCATCATGGCTGGCAGGCGCGGCGTGGGCGCGCACCGCAGACCCTGCCGTCGTCACCTCGCCCGCCACGTCGAACAGGTCTTTCACGCCATAGGGCACGCCCGCCAGAACGCCCGGATCCTGCCCGGCAGCGACCATGGCATCGACCCGGTCGGCCTCGTCCAGCGCGCGCGCGGCCAAAAGGCGGGTGACGGCGACATGCTGATCGGCCGCGAGGCGGTCGAGCGCAGCCTGCGCCAGATCGCGCGCCCGCACCCTGCCCGCCCGCACGGCGGCGGCCTGTTCGAGCGCGCTGATCATGCGCCCGTCCCTTCACCCGAAAAAATCGCCGCATGACGGGCCAGAAGCCCCAGATTGGCGATCACGCCGGGCATGCATGCCTCGGGAACCTGCCAGCCCTCCCCGGCAGCCAGAGCCTGCACCTCGTGAGGAGTGCGCGGCAATGCAAATGCCGGGGAAGACTGCGCGCCAGAGGGGGGCGCGAGGGAAGATCGGGAAACGGGATCGGTCATGACCCGCCGATGATAGCCACCACCCCCCTATCGATCCAACGCAATGATCGGAACGGATCATTGCAAAAATTAGAGCAGCAATTGCCCTTCAACCACCACGATAGCGCAGCGCCTCCATCACCACCCCGAAGGCCGACGAAGCATGGTGGCGGCTCGGATAATAGAGATGATAACCGGGAAACGGTTCGCACCAGTCTTCGAGCACGCGGATCAACCGTCCTTGCGCGACATGGTCGAGGATCTGGTCCTCGGGCAGATAGGCCAGCCCCAGTCCGCCCAGCACCGAAGCCAGCCTCAACCCGGCATGGTTGACGATCACCTGCCCCTCGACCCGCACGCGCACCTCGCGCCCGCCGTGGTCGAACTCCCACGCGAACAGGCCGCCATACGTCGGCAGGCGGATATTGATGCAGTTGTGATCGGTCAGGTCCCGTGGCGTTTCGGGCCGGGCATGGCGGGCAAAATAGGATGGCGCGCCGACCACCGCCATGCGCATGGGCGGCCCGATGGGCACCGCGATCATATCTTTGGCCACCTGCTCGCCCAGACGGACCCCCGCATCGAACCGCTCGGCCACGATGTCGGTCAGGCCATAATCGACGACGATCTCCACCGTGACATCGGGATAGCCAGGCAGGATCCGCGCCAGCGCAGGCTGGAGAATCGAGAGCGCAGCATGTTCGGCCGCCGTGATCCGCACGTTCCCGGCGGGCCTGTCGCGCAGCATGGTCAGGGCGTCCAGTTCCTGTTCGATCTCGCGGAAACGCGGCGCCACTGTCGCGAGCAGGCGTGCGCCAGCCTCCGTCGGGGTAACGCTGCGCGTGCTGCGGGTGAGCAGGCGAATACCCAGCCGGGCCTCCAGCCCCTTGATCGTCTGGCTGAGCGCCGACTGCGAGACCCCCAGTCTGGCCGCCGCGCGGGTGAAGCTGCGCTCTTGCGCCACCGCCACGAAGGCAGCGAGATTGTTGAACTGTTCCGCCGCCATTTATTACCCACCCTAATCAAGCTATCCCGATTATATGGCCTAATCACTGGCGCTGCCCAGCCCTATCTTCCTTTCACGAATGGCGCCGCGCCTGCTCCGGCGCCTCCCCGCTCGAAAGGAGAACCATCATGATCACCCGCAAACTGGGCACATCCGGCCTCGAAGTTTCCGCTCTGGGGCTCGGCTGCATGGGCCTGAGCTTCGGCTACGGGACCACGACCGACCGGGGCGAAGCCATCTCCCTGCTGCGCGCCGCCCACGAACGCGGCGTCACCTTCTTCGACACCGCCGAAGCCTATGGCCCGGGCGACAACGAGGACCTGCTGGGCGAAGCCCTCGCTCCTGTACGCGACACGGTCGTGATCGCGACCAAGTTCGGCTTCGTCGACGGTGTGCCCTCGCAGGGCCTCGACAGCCGCCCCGAACGGATCCGCCAGGTCGCCGAGGAATCGCTCAAGCGCCTGCGCACCGACCGCATCGACCTGTTCTACCAGCACCGCGTCGACCCCAAGGTGCCGGTCGAGGATGTCGCGGGCACTGTCAGGGACCTGATCGCCGAGGGCAAGGTCAAGCACTTCGGCATGTCCGAGGCCGGGCCCGACGCGATCCGCCGCGCCCATGCCGTCCAGCCCTTGGCCGCATTGCAGAGCGAATATTCGATGTGGTGGCGCGAGCCCGAGCAGGCCATCCTGCCCCTGCTCGAAGAACTAGGCATCGGTTTCGTCCCCTTCGCCCCGCTGGGCAAGGGCTTCCTGACCGGCAAGCTCACCGCCGACACCGTCTTTGCCAAGGACGATTTCCGCAGCACCGTCCCGCGCTTCCAGGCCGAGGCGCTGAAAGCCAATCAGGCCCTGCTCGATCTGGTCGGCCTGATCGCCGCAGAAAAGGGCGCCACCCCGGCCCAGATCGCGCTGGCCTGGCTGCTCGCCCAGCGTCCGTGGATCGTGCCGATCCCCGGCACCACCAAGCTCCACCGCCTCGAAGAAAATCTGGGCGCGGTCGCGGTCGAACTGACCACCGGCGACCTGGACCGCATCCGCACCGCCCTTGCAGGGATCGAAACCGTCGGCGACCGCTACCCTGCGACCATGCAGGCATTCATCAACCGCTGAACGCGCAACACACGAGAAGACCACCTAGGCAAACAGCGCTGAAAGCGGCGTGATCCCGTTCTCCAGACCCGCCGCCAGCAGGATGCGGGCCTGGGGGGCAGGCAATTCGCGCAGCGGCAGCGCGCCAGCAGCCACGAGGGCATGGCCGCTCGAATAGACCCCGTCGACACTGCCCGCCAGACACCGCGTGCCCAGCGCCACGGCAACCCCTGCGCCAAGCGCCCGACCAACCGCCTCGACCACGGCATCGGGCGCATTGCCCGAGCCCAGCCCGGCCAGCACGATCCCCTCGTAGCCTGCCGCCACGGCGGCATCGATCAGCTTGCCCGACATGCCCGCCGACAGGGTGATCAGCGCCACGCGCTCGCCCAGCGGGCCGCGTGCCAGAGGGCCGACGCCCGCGCCGGGACGCACACCGGGACGGGGCAAGGTGATCGCGCCCCCCTCGATCCGCCCGGCATTGCCATCGCGCGCGGCAAAGCCCTGCGTTTGGGCCAGATGGACTTTCGTGGCCTGCGCCGCAGGAAGGATCAACCCGCCAAAGGCGATCAGCACGCCATGGTCGCGCGCCTGGGCAAATCCCGCCAGCGCCAGTGCATCGCCCAGATTGGCCGTGCCGTCGAAATCGGGAGCATGGGCGGCCCGCTGGGCTCCGGTGAAAACGACCGGCTTGCTGCGATCATGGAGCAGATCGGCGTAATAGGCCGCTTCCTCCATCGTATCCGTGCCATGGGCCACGACCACCCCGGTCACTTCGGGATCGCGGCAGGCCCGGCCAATCGCCTCGGCCACGCGGGCGAAATCGGCAAAGCCCATCGCCTCGCTCAACCCGGCATAGACTTTCTCGACCGAGAACGGCGGCGCCCCTGCGGGCAGGAGCGCGCGCAAGGCCTCTCCGGCGCCACGTCCATCCGCGTCCCCCGCACCCGCCAGAGCGCCCCCGGCGCCCACCACCGACGTGATCGTTCCGCCAGCATCGACAAGATGGATACGCAAGGGACAACTCCACTCGATTGCACAAGAAAGGGCCGCCCCGTTAAGCCCATCGCCAGCCGGTGCGCAACGGGCCCATCCCGGAAAAGGCGCGGATACCGGTTTTCCGCAGGGCTTCAGGCCAGCCCCCGCCCTGCCAGACGGATCACGACCCTCAGCCCCCTGCCCGTTTTTGTGTCCGTTTTTGTGCCCGTTCCTTCATCCCCGTCCTCAAGGCGCAAGTCGCCCCCGTGAAGGCGCACGATCGCCGCCACCAGCGCAAGGCCGAGGCCCGAACCGGGTGTCGAACGGCTGGCATCGAGACGGACAAACCGCTGCAAGACCCGCTCGCGCTGATCCTCGGGCACGCCGGGGCCATTGTCCTCGACCACCACGACCGGTCCCGACGCAGCCTGTTCCGGGCGAAGAAGGCGCACGGTGATGCGGCTCCCCGCCGGGGTATGGCGCGTCGCATTCTCGATCAGGTTGGTGATCGCCTGGGCGAGGAGATCGCCGTCGCCCTCGGCGCAGACGCCCTCGTCGAGGACGAGGTGCAAATGGCGCCCGTCGTCCTCGACCGCCGGACCATAGACCGCGCCGAGCCGCGCCAGCAGCGCGCTGAGATCGACCAGCGCAAAATGGGCACGCGCCTCGTGGTTTTCGAGCGCGGCGATGCGCAGAAGCGAGGAAAAGATGCGGATGATCTCGTCGATCTGGGCAAGGCAGGCGGCGACCTGATCCTCCAGCCCAACCCGATCGCCAGGCCCCGGCTCGGGTTGGTCGAGCAGCCCCTCGATGCGATGGCGCAGGCGGGTGAGCGGCGTGCGCAGGTCATGCGCGACATCGACCGAAACCTGCCGCAGCCCCGCGACCAGCCCGTCGATGCGTTCGAGCATGGTGTTGAGATTGGCGGTCAACCGGTCGAACTCGGGGCTGATGCCAAACCGCGGCAAGCGCTCGGACAGGGCGCCCTTGACGATGCGGTCGATGGCCTCGTTCGTCTGGTCAAGACGGCGCAGGAACACCGTTCCGGCCCAGAGCCCGCCGACCAGCGCGAGCAGCACGATGCCGCCGCCCCACAAGGCGGTAAAGCCGATCAACTCGTCGCGCAGTTGCCACAAGTCTTCCATGTCGCCGCCCACCACCAGCACTGCGCCGTCGGCCAGGGTCACGCCATTGGCCAGAACCCGCACGCGCCCGGCATGGGTAACGATCTCCACCTCCCCCCAGCCGACCCTGCGCGCCGCGAGCGGCAATGTCCCGGCCAGCCGCTTGCCCGCGCGGTCGACGAGCAGGTAGCGAAAGGCATGATCGTGAACGGCACGGGTGTGGCGGGCAATGGCGCGGACCAGTTCGGCCCGCCCCAGTTCGCGGTCCTCGCCCACGAGAATGCCGGTCTCGGTGGCGACCGCGTCGGACAGGCCCTCGGCAATCGCATGGTTGGTCACCATCGCCACGGCCACGAGCAGCAGCATCGAGCCGAGCGCGGAAATCCCCGCCATGAGCCCGGCAAAGCGAAAGGCCCCGCTCGACAGCGCGCGGTTGGGAAGAGCCCGGCGGTCAGGACGGCGCATCGAGAACATACCCCGATCCGCGCACCGTGCGGATCATCTCGCGTTCGAACCCGCGATCAAGTTTGCTCCGCAACCTGCTGATATGGCTTGCAATCAGGTTTGTGCCCGGATCAAAATGAAAATCCCAGACCTGTTCGAGCAGCATCGTGCGGGTAACCACCTGCCCGGCATGGCGGGCCAGATAGTCGAGCAGGCGATATTCCTGATGCTGAAGGTCGATCCGCTTGCCCGCGCGGGTGACCGTGCGGGCAAGCTGGTCGATCTCCAGATCGCCCACGACGATCACCGTCGCGCGTTCCGCCACAGGCGAACGGCGGGCCAGCGCCTGGACGCGGGCGAGCAGTTCGGAGGCCGCAAAGGGCTTGACCAGATAGTCGTCGCTTCCCGCGTCGAGCCCCTCGACACGGTCGCTGATCTCACCCAGCGCGCTCAGGAACAGGGCCGGTGTCTGGATGCCCGCCCCGCGCAAGGTGCGCAGCACGCCCAGCCCGTCGACACCGGGCACCATGCGGTCGAGGATCAGCACTGCATAGGCCACGCTGGTGGCCAGAAAGATGGCGTCCGGGCCCGTTGTCGCCAGATCGACGACATGCCCGTGCGACCGCAGCATCTGCGCCACGAAATCGGCCGTTTCGGGATCGTCCTCAAGAAGCAGCAGTTTCATCGCGCAGCGTCTCAATCCTCGCAGGCGGTCGGCGCAAGTTGATAATTGCCAACCATCTGCCGCCTTGCGCCCCCTTCCCGGAACGATGCAGCCTTTTGTGCCTCCCGGCGCGGCTCAGGCCGTGAACTTGAGCCGGGAGAGCGGCATCGAGCGCACGCGCTGCCCGGTCAGGTGCGACACCGCATTGGCCACCGCAGGGGGAATGGCCGGAAGCCCCGGTTCGCCGATGCCGCCCATCGCCTCCCCGCTCTCGACAATCCGCACATGCACGCGCGGCATCTGTTCGAGCGGGAGAATCGGATAGGTGTCGAAATTGCGGGCTACCGGCTGGCCGTTCGCGTAGGCGACTTCCTCGAACAGGACTTGCGAAACCCCGAGCGCCACCGCCGAGTTGACTTGCGCCTCGACAATCGCCGGGTTGACGATGCTGCCCGGATCGATCGCCTGCCACACCTCGTGAACGCGCACCTGCCCGTCCCGGATCGAGACTTCGGCCACCGCCGCCGTCTCGCTGCCGAACGGCGAGGCCATGGCAAGGCCGCGCGCGCGCAGGCTGCCATCGGGCGCCTTGAACGGCCCGCGCTTCCACCCGCCCGACAGCTCGACCGCTGCCTTGAGCAGGGTGGTCAACCGGCGGTTGTCCTGCAACAGATGCAGGCGCAAGTCATAAGGGTCCTGCCCGCCCTTGTCGGCCAGTTCGTCGAGGAAGCCTTCGTAGAAGAAGTCGTTCATCGAATTGCCGACCGAGCGCCAATAGCCCATCACCGTCGGGTTCTTCACGTAACGCTGGGCGATCCGCGTGTTGGGAATCGCGTATTTCTTGCCCGCCAGCCCTTCGACCGCCGCCGGATCGATCCCGGCGCCGCGCGCATTGGCAATCGCCTCGGTCGGCCCCTCGGTCGCGCTCACGACATTGAGGGCCACGGGCATGCCATTGGCATCGAGCCCGGCCCGAAAACGCACGCTGGCCATGGGCCGCACCGCGTCGCGCAGGAATTCTTCCTCGCGGCTCCAGATCAGCTTGACCGGGCGCCCGACCTCCTTGGCCAGCTGGATCGCCTGCGGAAAGGGATTGGCGGTGTTGTAGAGGAAGTGCCTGCCAAAGAACCCGCCGAGCAGCGGGGAATGCAGGATGATCTTCTCGGGCGGCAGGCCCGTGCGCCGGGCAATGTCGCCCACGAACATGTCGGGCGCCTGATTGGGCGTCCACAGTTCGAGCACGCCATCGGGCCGGAAATGCGCGGTCGCCGAAGGCGGTTCGAGCTGGCCATGGGCCAGATACTGGCTGTGATAGACCGCCTCGACCCGTGTCCTGGCCGAAGCCAGCGCCGTGGCCACATCGCCTTCATGCTCGGCCACGTCTTCCGGGCCCTGCCCTTTGGCCAACCCGTCGCGGAACGCCGCGCTGTCGAAGTCGGCGGGCATGTAGCGCATGCCATCGTGCGTGGCCGGTTCCTGCCAGTCGACCTGCGCGGCTTCGACCGCCTTGCGCGCATCCCACCAGTGATCGGCGACGACCGCCACCGCGCCGGGCAGGCGATGCACCGAGATCACCCCGCGCATGGCCTTGATCTGGTCCTCGTTGCGAATGGTGCCGACCGTCAGCCCCAGACGCGGCGCGTGCTGGACGGCCGCATGGACCATGCCCTCGACCTTGGTATCGATTGCATATTTCGCCTTGCCGGTCGATTTCACATAGACGTCGAGCCGGGCGACCGGCTTGCCGATCCAGCGGAAATCAGCCTTGTCCTTGAGCGTCACGCTGCCCGGCGGCGGGGCGGGCATGTCGAGGGCATGAGCCGCCAGCGCGCCATAGGCGACCGACCGGCCCGACGCCCCATGGACGACCCGGCCCGGCTCGGTCGAGAGCTGCGCCATCGGCACGCCCAGATGGTCGGCCCCCGCACGCATCAGCATGAAGCGCGCGGTGGCACCCAGCTTGCGCATGGTGGCATAGCTGGAGCGGACCGAGCGGCTTCCGCCGGTCACCCGCCGGCCGCCCTGCGCGACGAGGTAATCGGGGCTCACCGGCGCCGCCTCGACCACGAAGCTGGCCGGATCGGCGTCCATTTCCTCGCCGATGATCTGCGCAAGCGCGGTGAAGATGCCCTGCCCGCCTTCCATGAACGGGCTGAGCAGGTGGACCGTGCCGTCAGGTTTGACCGAAAGGAACGCGGGAACGCGGATCGCGGGTGCGCTCGCCGGCACTGCCGCGCGGGCCTTGCCGACCGGCAGGCCGACGCCGAGCACGAAGGCACCAGCCCCTGCCCCTGCTGTCCCCGCAAGGAAACCGCGGCGCGACACATTGGCCGGGTGCCCATCGACACGATCCGGCGCGCCCATGGCCCCGATGGGCTCTTCCGACAGATCCTGAATGGTGGAAGCCGTTTCGATGCTCATGCCTGCGCCCCCGTCCCGGCGATATCGTGAAGGGCGGCCCGAATGGCGTTGTAGGTGCCGCAACGGCACAAATTGGTCATGGCCGCCTCGATCTCGGCCTCCCCGGCGTGGGGAGTCTGCTTGAGCAGAGCCGTTGCCGCCATCACCTGACCCGACTGGCAATAGCCGCACTGGGGCACCTGATGCCGCACCCAGGCCTCGACGACACGCTTGCCCAGCGGGTCTTCCTCGATCTTCTCGATGGTGGTGACCGGCTTGCCCACCACGCTTGACACGGGCGTAACGCACGAGCGCGTGACGACACCCTCGATCAGCACCGAGCAGGCCCCGCACTGGGCGATGCCACAGCCATATTTGGTGCCCGTCATCCCCAGATTGTCGCGGATCACCCACAGCAGCGGGGTTTCCTCATCGACATCGACTTCATGAGACTGACCGTTGATCTCAAGGTGCATCATGGCTTTCTCGTTATGATCACGCGCGCAGCAACGGCAACCGGCCCGCCCCTGCCAGCAAGGAGGCAGACTAGCCGGTCTGCGGGGAACGTCCAGAGCCCATCACATGCCCGTTATTTCATGCCGTCATGATCTGGCCTCATCAATGACAGCCATCATCGATGGACAAACGAAAAGAGGCAGGAACGCTTGCCGTTCCTGCCTCTCTCCTTGCGAACACCGATCAGGTCGGAGAAAGCCTCCTCAGTCGTCGATGTTGTTCTTGTAGGTTTCCGGCAGGATGACCAGCCCGACGACAGCCGTGAAGGCCGCCACGATCACCGGATACCACAGCCCGTAGTAGATGTTGCCATTGGCCGCGACCATGGCGAAGCCGATCGCCGGGAGCAGGCCGCCGAGCCAGCCGTTCCCGATGTGATAGGGCAGCGACATCGACGAGTAGCGAATGCGGCTGGGGAACAGTTCGACCAGCATGGCCGCGATCGGTCCATAGACCATCGTCACCAGCAGGACGAGATACCACAGCAGCAGGATGACCAGCGGCGTGTTGATCCGGGCAGGGTCGGCCTTGGTCGGATAGCCGACCTTTTCGAGCGCGCCGACAACGGCGGGCTTGGCTTCGACTGCGGGCTTGTCGCCTTCGGCCGCCTTGGCCGCCACGGCGGGCTTGCCCACCACGGTTGCCGAGAAAGCCGCGATCGCATCCTTGCGGGCAGCCCCGGTCACCTGACGCGGATCGGGCGCGGTGAAGGTTTCATGCCCGATAGTGATCGAGGCCAGCGTACCGGGCGCTGCCGGAGCATTGCGATAGTTGATGCCGGCCTTGGCCAGCATGGCCTTGATGATGTCGCAGCTGGTGGTGTCGAACGTCTTGCCGCCCACGGGGTCGAACTGCGACGAGCATTCGGCAGGGTCGGCGTTGACCGTAACCGGAGCATTGACCTGCGCGGCAGCAAGCGCCGGGTTGGCCGCTTCGGTCAGCGCATGGAAGGTCGGGAACAGCGTGGCAGCAGCCAGCGCGCACCCGGTCAGGATGATCGGCTTGCGACCGATCTTGTCCGACAGACGCCCGAAGACCAGGAAGAAGGGCGTCGCCATCAGCAGCGAGATGGTGATCAGGGTGTTGGCCGTCAGGCCGTCGACCTTGAGCATCTTTTCGAGGAAGAACATCGTGTAGAGCTGGCCGGTGTACCACACCACGGCCTGCCCGGCGATCGCGCCGAAGAAGGCGGTGATCACGACCTTGAGGTTGCGCCACTGGCCAAAGGCTTCGGTCAGCGGGGCCTTCGAACCGGTGCCTTCATCCTTCATCTTCTGGAACACGGGCGATTCATGCAGCTTGAGGCGCAGCCACAGGCCGAAGATCAGGAACACGCCCGAGAGCAGGTAGGGAATGCGCCAGCCCCATTCCTTGAACGCGGCCTCGCCCACGCCGACCGAAGGCGAGCGCACGAGGATCACGATGAACAGCGCCATCGCCAGACCGGCCGTCGCGGTGATCTGGATCCAGCTCGTATAGAGCCCGCGCTTGTCGTTGGGGGCATGCTCGGCGACATAGGAGGCCGCGCCGCCATATTCACCGCCCAGAGCCAGGCCCTGGATCATGCGCAGCGCCACCAGCATCGCGGGCGCGGCCACGCCGACCGACTTGTAGGTGGGCAGGCAGCCGACGAGGAACGTCGAGAGCCCCATGACCGTCAGCGTGATGATGAAAGTATAACGACGACCAAAAGTATCGCCGATCCAGCCGAACACCAGCGCCCCGAACGGACGCACGATGAACCCTGCGGCAAAGACCAGCAGCGCCATGATGTAGGAAGTGGTCGGATTGAGGCCGGTGAGGAACTGCGCCGCGATGATCGCGGTCAGCAGCCCGTAGAGGTAGAAGTCATACCATTCGAACACCGTGCCGAGCGAGCTGGCGGTAATGACCAGCTTCTCGCTGTGCGTCGGTGCGTGATGTTTGGGCAGTGCCCCTCCATCCGCGCCCGGATCATGCACAATCGCCATAAATCAGATCCTCCTTCCCAAGAACCGGTCGGGCACGAATTCTCACGCCCGAACCCGCCGGTTCATCCCCAGATTGAGTGGTCCCAAAATAGCCCGCCACATTTTTCATGCAGGGGCAGATTATCATTATTCATTTTGTCGATGTCGCCAGCCAGGGCTGGCGACAGGGATCAGAAACTATACTTTGCGGCAAAGTCGAGCTTGTCGACATGACCATTCAGCCCATTGACAATCTCGCGATTGCCGTGGCGATATTCGACACCCAGATCGACGTTGCTGACCGGCGAATAGAACAGGTTGGCCGCCGCGCTCCAGGCCGACCGGTTGAACGTGCCGACCCCCAGCGCCGAGTGGTCGATGTCACCGGCGTAATTCACCTTCTGCCAGCTGCCAATCAGGTTGATCCGCCATTGCTTGTCGAACCCGATATGGGCAGCCCCGTAGAGCCCGATATTGCGAACCGCGCCCAGATCACCGTTGGCCTTCAACACCGCGTCGGGGCTGAAGTTCAGGCCCATGTAACGCCCGATGCCTTCACCATAGGTCGCCTGGAAGCGGATGTCGCTGAGATGCGAAGCCCCCAGGAAGATCTTGCCCTGCGCGCTCACACCCCAGCCCAGACGGGAGTCGTAAATGTGGTGCGCGCCACCCAGAGCGTTGTCGACCCGCAACTGGCGCCAGATCGTCGCCAGATCGAGGAAGCCGAACGAACTGGTATATTCCAGACGCGCGGTCGCGTCGGGCGCATGATCCTGGCCGTTCTCGATCAGCCCGGCATTGCCGACCGTGGCCGAAGCCGTTTCGGGGTTCTCGACCGCAAGATAGAGCTTGGTGTTCTTGAACACCGGCAGCGCATACTTGATCAGCGGCTGGCGCACGAAGATCAGACCATCGACGCCCCCGACATAGTCGGTGCTTTCCGGCAGGGTCGCGACATTCTCGAAGTTGGTCAGGTCCTGGCCGAGCGTCCAGCGGTCGAACTGGATGAACGCGCGACGCATAGCCAGGTCATAGGCGTTGGTCGTGCGCTGCGTGCCCTGCCCCAGAGCCATCGGCGTACCCGGAGCGGCCTGAAAGTCGAACTCGATATAGGCCTTGAGCGCGTGGCGCCCCAGCTTGGTGTTCGCGTCCACCCAGAAACGGGTCTGCTTGGCGCTGAAATCGGTAACACGCGTGGGCGAGGCAGGTGCTGCCGGGTTATAGAGCGGAACCGACTGCGGCAGATAGAGGTCGCGGCCCAGGGTATTGGTCGGGACATCCCCGCCATTGTAGCGCGCGGTGCTCGCCTGAAGCTTGATATAGCCCGACAGGATCACGTTCGAGTTGCCCGAACGAAAGCCCTGTTTGGGGGCCGCCTCGGCCAGGGTGTCGAATTTCTTCTGGGTCTCGGCGCTGCGCTGGGTCGCTTCTTCGGCCATGCGGGTGGCGGCAACGGCCTCGGCCCGCGCGGCGGCAGCGTCCTGCTGGACCGCGGCGAACTGGGCCGACGAAACGGGAGCGACGACCGGCGCTTGGGCACCCGTCGGGCTGGCAGAGGCCTGCTCGGCCCTGGCAGCCTTGAGCGCGCCACGCAATTCGGATACTTCGTCCTCAAGCTTTTGCAGACGGGCTTCGAGTTCCGCCTCGTGGCTGTTGCGGGCAGCGTGATGAACCGGGCGCGCCATGCCAACGGTCGGGACGACCATGGCTGCGGCTGTCAAAAGGGCAGTCGTGTTGCGCAGATGCCAAAGCACCATCAGATCCTCTCATGCATGTGTCTGTCTCGTGAGACACTGTGTCTGCACATTCGCGTCAGCAGGGCTTGGCAACCAGCGGGAGATAGGTCTTAACTCTACGACTTTGGTCTATATACGACTCTCCTCTCGACTCTGGCAAAACAGTGTCAAGCCCAGGAGAGGGTGTATTCATAACGGGCGAACCGGCCATCGAGCCACAATGTGCTGGGGCCGGGTCAGTATGGGGCTGGACCGGCCCCGTGATGCGCCCCCGGCATGGATGGGCCGAAAAATATCCCGCCCCCTTCCATGAGAGGGCGGGTTTTCATTGGCTGGCAAATAGGGAGCGCGGACCAAAGCCCGCGCCCGCTCTCAGAAGCTATATTTTGCCATAAATTCAAACTTGTCGACGTGACCATCCAGCCCACTGACAACCTCGCGGTTGCCCCGGCGGTATTCTAGGCCCACGTCGACTTTATCAACCGGCGAATAGAAGACGTTGGCTGCCGCACTCCAGGCCTGCCGGTTGAACATACCGATCCCCAGATCCGAACGATCAAGGTCACCGGCGTAGTTCACCTTCTGCCAACTGCCGATAAAGTTGAGCCGCCATTGCTTGTCGAGACCGATATGGGCGGCTCCAAAGAGCGCGATATTGCGGACCGCACTCAGCTTTCCGCCGGTGTTGAGCACCGCATCAGGGCTGAAGTTCAGGCCCAGATAGCGGCCAAGGCCAGTACCATAAGTCGCCTGGAAACGGACATCGCTGCGATGGGATGCGCCAAGGAAAACCTTGCCCTGCGCGCTCACACCCCAGCCCAGACGGGAATCGTAGATGTGGTTCGCACCGCTCAAGGCATTGTCGACCCGCAACTGGCGCCAGATTGTCGCCAGATTGAGGAAACCGAACCCACCGGTATATTCCAGACGCGCGGTCGCATCGGGCGCATGATCTTCGCCATTTTCGATCAACTGGGCGTGGCCAGTCGTGGACGAAGCCGTTTCCGGGTTTTCGACCGCAACATAAAGCCTGGTGTTCTTGAGCACCGGCAGCGCATACCTGATCTGCGGCTGACGCACGAAGATCAGGCCGTCGACACCGCCAATATAGTCGGTGCTTTCCGGCAAGGTCGCGACATTCTCGAAGTTGGTAAAGTCCTGGCCCACCGTCCAGCGGTCGAACTGGATGAACGCACGGCGCATAGCCAGGTCATAGGCGTTGGTCGTGCGCTGCGTCCCCTGCCCCGACGCCATCGGCGTACCGGGAGCAGCCTGGAAGTCCAGCTCGATATAGGCCTTGAGCGAATGGCGCCCCAGCTTGGTTTCCGCATCCACCCAGAAACGCGTCTGCTTGGCGTTGAAATCGGTGACTTGCGTGGGCGAGGCAGGCGCCGCCGGATTATAAAGCGGCAGCGTCTGCGGCAGATAGATGTCGCGGCCAAGGCTGTTGGTCTCGATGTTTCCGCCATTGTAGCGCCCGCTGCCTGCCAGAAATTTGACATAGCCCGACAGGGTCACGCTGGAATTGCCGGAATGGAATCCCAGTTTGCGGGGGGCCCCGGCCCCGGCACTGGATGCCCGCCGAGGCTCGGCATCCTGCTGTATGTCCGCATCCGCCACGCGGGTCACAGCTGCCGCTTCAGCCCGCGCGATGGCGGCGCCCTGCTCGGCAGCAGCAACCCGAGTTGCCGAAACGGAAGGCCTGGTCAGCGCGGGCGCATCCGCCCGGCTGGTAGCGGCCTGAGCCGTCACAACAGGGGCGGCCAGTGGCGCAGGGACATCCACCGGGCTGGCAGCGGCCTGCTCGACCCTGGCCGCCTTGAGCGCACCACGCAATGCGGACACCTCGTCCTCAAGCTTTTGCAGGCGAACCTCCAGTTCCGCTTCATGGGTGTCGCGGGTGCGACGGGTGCGGTGGATACGATGATGAACCGGATGCGCCATACCTGCGGTCGGAACGACCATGGCTGCGGCTGTCAAAAGGGCAGTCGTGTTGCGCAGATACCAAAGTATCATCAGATCCTCTTATGCATGCCTCCGTTTCGGGAGGCGTGTCCGTACATTCGCGCCAGGCGCGCCGGGGGAATAACAGGAGCAGAATCCGATATCTACGACTTTGGTCTATATATCCATATCCATAGAATCATTCTATTTTCTTGCGGGCCTTTTCAAAATTGAAATCCATCCAACGGCATCCTTCAGGCCATTTTTCCCGGAAAGATCGCCTTCCGGGCAGCGGACGCGATGCTTTCGCGCGATACCAACCCGGAAAATATTCCTGATCCCGCCTCGCAACAGCAGAAATGCAATTGATTTCAGGCGTGTTTTGCCCTTGCCGATCCCGGCAACCGACAATAACGAGGGTTTTCCTGACAACACCATCCGGGACGGTATCGTTTCCGGTGATTTTCCGTGCTCAAAGGCGCACAAAGGCGTCCCGCACGACAAGAGGCAGAGACCTTGAATCCCACTGTCCTCATCGCCGATGACCACCCCCTGTTCCGACAGGCCCTGGCGATGGCTTTGGCAACGATCATCCCCGAAGCACGCATCATGGAGGCCGGGACCCTCGCGGCGGCCTCGCGGCTCGCTGCCGACACGCCCGATCTCTCGCTCATCACGCTCGACCTCAAGATGCCCGGCGCGGTCGGCTATTCGGGCATTGCCCTTCTCCATGCCGAGCGTCCCGCCGTTCCGATCCTGGTCGTTTCGGGGGCCGACAATGCCAATGCCGCCGACGAGGCGCGGGCCTTCGGCGCAGTCGGCTTCCTGCGCAAGGATGCCGATCTGCCCCAGATCGAGGCGGCGATCCGTGCCGCGCTGGACCCCGCCGGGGGCAAGGCCGGTGGCGGACAAGATGCCGCAGCCCTCAAGGCGCAATCCTCGCCCAGCCCGGTCGAACGGGTGCGCGGTACGGTGGCCGGGCTCACGCCGACACAACTCAAGGTTCTGCTGGCCGTTCTGGAAGGCAAGCTGAACAAGCAGATCGCCTACGACCTTGGCATGAGCGCGGCGACCGTGAAGGCGCACATGACCGCCATCATGCGCAAGCTCGACGTGCAGAACCGCACCCAGGCGGCCCTTGCCGCCCGCTCACTGGGCCTCGATCTCGCGATCTGAGACCTGCTCCGAAACCCGGGCGAGGAAGTCGTCGAGGTCGGCAGGCTCGACCGGCTTGGCATGGAAGGGAACCCCGCGCTGGCGCAACTGTGCCCTGAGCGTGGTGTTCTGGGTCGCGCTGATCACCGCCATGGGCAGGTTGGGCAAGCTGGCGCGCAGCGTATCGATCAGGTCGAGCCCGTTCTCGCCATCGTCGAGGTCATAGTCGATCAGGGCGGCATCGGCCTCGGGGGCCCTGGCCACGGCTTCCGCGATGGTGCGTGCCGCCAGCATGGCATGGCCCTTGCTGGCCAGCAAAGCCCCGCTCGCCTCGATGATCAGCGGATCGTTGTCGACCACCAGCACGCGCAAGGCCCGCACCGCCCGTTCGCTGGCAATAGCCGGCATCCCCCCGTCCATTTGCGTGTCCCGGGCAGACACCGACGCAATCGTGACACCAAAGCGGCTGCCCCGGCCAGGACGCGAGGCCAGCTCGATGCGCAAGTCGAGCAGCCGCGCGATCCTGTCGACCATTGCCAGACCCAGTCCCAACCCTTCGGTATCGACCGCCCCGAGCCGCGTGAATTCGGTGAAAATGGCCTTCTGCTGCTCGGGCGGGATGCCGACACCGGTATCGATCACGTCGATGCGCAGGCTGGCCCCGCGCTGGCGCACGCCGATGATGACCCCGCCCTGCTCGGTATAGCGCACGGCATTGGTCAGGAAATTCTGCACGACCGAGCGCAACAGCCCGGCATCGGTACACACCGCCCCGAACAGCGGCCCAAGGACAAGACGCAGCCCCTTGGCCTCGGCCAGCGGGCGCACCCCTTCGGCCACGTCGCGCAGGAACGGCCCCAGCGCGATCACTTCGGGATGGGGCTGGATGCCCCCGGCATCGAGCCGCGAGATGTCGAGCAGCGCGCGCAGCAGGGCCTCGGCCCCGCCGATGGCACGCTCCACCCGGCCCACCAGCGGGCGCATCGCCTCGGTCGACTGGCGATCGAGCGCGGCAAGAAACAGCCTTGCGGCATGAAGCGGTTGCAGGAGATCGTGGCTGGCAGCCGCCAGAAAACGGGTCTTGTCACGCGTGGATTCGGCCAGGCGGCGATTGGCCTCGGACAGTTCGCGGGTCCGCGCGGCCACGCGGCTTTCCAGTTCCTCCAGCGTGTGTTCGAGTTCGCCGCGCATCTGCGCCTCGCGCGTGACATCGGTGAACGAAGTCAGGTAGCCGCCGCCGGGCATCGGCCCGCCGACCGACTTGATCACCCGCCCGTCGCGCCGGATACGCTCGGAAACATAGGACTGGCGCGCGCGCAGGCGGGCCAGTCGCCGCTCCACCTGCTCTTCCATCGGTCCGGGGAAGCCGCCCCGTTCGATATTGAAGCGGATCAGATCGGCAATCGGCACCCCCACCCGCACCAGACCGGGCGGATAGCCGAACAGTTCGATGTAGAGCGAATTCCACGCCACGAGATTGAGCTCGGAATCGACCACGCTGATCCCTGAGGGCAGGTTCTCGAACGAGGCTGCCAGCAACTGGCGCGAAAAACGCAGGGATTGCCCGCCCTCGTCGAGCAGCCGGGTCACATCGTCGAGCCCCATCTGCCCCCCCGCCAGCGCCGAGGCGACCAGCGCCCGCGCCGAAGAGGGGCCCACGACGCCCGCAATAAGATCCTGCGCCCGGCGCGCGGCGATGCGATCGACTTTCGCATGGTGGAGCGCGGGCGGGAAAGCCTCGTCGGCCCGCTCGGCCCCGATGAAACGCCCGGTCAGTTGCGCCAGTTCACCCTGGTTGCGAACATGGCGCGCGCCCCGCACGAACTGGAAACGCTCGCGCCGCCCCTCGCGCTGCCCCCCCTCGCGCCTGGTGTGCGCGACGATCAGGACCACGCAATTCACGCTGAGCGACCAGAGAACGCCGTGAACGAAAGGACTGGCATGGCCGATCCACAACAGATGGAGCGGATCGAACGGGGTGGCCTGCAAGGCGGCCAGCCATGGCGCGGGCAGGATCGGCGGGAGGGCCAGCGTCCAGAGCCACAGACAGAACCCCGCCGCGAGGCTGAGCCGCCCGGCCACCGGATCGCGGCCCTTGCCATAGACCGCCAGCAGGAAATGCGGGCTGAACTGGGCCATCCCGGCAAAGGCGATCAGGCCGATCGACGAAAGCGAACTGCGCGCGGGCAACAGCAGCGCCCAGGCCAGCGAAGCCCCGACCACCCCGATGATCGCGAGGCGCCGGACCCCCATCATCTGCCGTCCGACATGTCCGCCCTTTGGCGCGTCTTTGGGCCCGCCCTGCGGCCCGACGAGGCTCCCATCGCCGACCTCGGCCCCGCCACTGCGCAGGACAGCCGGGAAAATCAGGTCGTTGGACACCATGATCGCCAATGCGGTCGTATCCACGATCACCATCGCCGCCGCCGAACTGATGCCTCCCAGCAGCGCCGCGATCACCGGCCATCCCATGTGACCGGCAAAGGGAATGCGCAGCACGAACAGATCGGGCAAGGCATCCCGCGGCAGCGCGACAAGCCCGGCCAGCGCAATCGGCAGGATCATGGCCGCCATCGTGGCGATATAGGCCGCAAGGCCAAAGCGCGCGCGATGGAGGTCGTGCGGATCGCGCGCCTGCGCCAGCCCCATGAAGAACTGGCGCGGCAGGACAACGACCGCGAGAGCCGAGACCAGCAGGATCACCCCGAAATCGATGGAGAACGCCGCCGGGCGGAAATGCTCCCCGAGCAGGGCCAGGCTCTGCTGCACCCGCAGCGCGGGCGCATCGGCCAGAACCCGCAGGCTGACCCCGGCAATGATGACGAGCGCCACGAGCTTGATCGTCGATTCCAGCGCAATCGAGAACATCAGGCCTTCGGTACGCCCGGCCACTTCATAGCGCCGCGCACCGAACAGGATCGCGAAAAGCCCGAGCCCGACCGCCGCCACGATCATCACTGGCCCGGCCACATCGCGCGAGGAAAGCAGCGCGATGGCAATCCCGATCGAGCGCAACTGCAAGGCCACATAAGGCACGATCCCGCACAGCGCGGTCAGCGTGACCAGCCGCGCCATGCCCGGATCGTGCCCGAAACGGGCGGCGATGAAGTCGGAAATCGTCGCCGCCTTTTCCTCGTCGACGGCATCACCGAGTTTCTGGAGAAAGCCGGGCGCGAACAGCAGGAGCAGGCAGGGCGCCAGATAGATCGGAAGGTAATTCCACCCCTCGCGCACCGCGCTTCCGGCCGCGCCATAGAAAGTCCAGCTCGAACAGTAGACGCCGAGGCCCAGCGTATAGACCCGGTGTCGCAGGCGGCTGCCGGACGCGCGCGCAGGCATCTGGCGCGCCATGCCTGCCTCGACCAGAGCGGCAACGGCGAACAGCACTGCGATCAGACAGAGCGAAAGCAATGCCGCGAGGCCAAGGCTCATGAACGCAATCCCGGTTTCCTCTCCATATCATGGCCGTAATGGCGGGCACGGGAAAGGTCTACCGCAATTGAACGCGCGCAATTGAACAGGCTGGCATTTTTCCGTCCGCCAGCCCGCGCTCAGAGCCCGAGCCCCGCAGTTGCAACCAGACGCCCGATCAGACGAACGTGTAGGTGCACACCTTGTTGCCCGCCGGATCGCGCAGATAGGCGGCATAGGCGCCGGGAAGATGGCTGCGCGGTCCGGGCGCGCCTTCATCGGTGCCACCGGCGGCAAGGCCCGCGGCATGGAACGCATCGACCTGTTCCGGGCTGGCCGCAGCAAAGCCGATGGTCATGCCATTGCCCGATGCCGGCTCGCCATTGCCGGGACGGGCGATGATGAAGGCCGGCTTTTCCCGGCCATAGAGGATCCAGCCATTGCCGAACGGGCCCAGATTGCCGATCCCCAGCGCCCCAAGGGCCGCATCGTAGAAGCGCGCCGAAGCGGCCACGTCGTTTGCGCCGATAAAGACATGCGAGAAAATACCGTCGCCGGAAATTACCGCCATTTCTTGCCTCTCCTCTTGTCGGCCCATTATTTCTGGCCGTCTTTTCTGGCCGGGCCTGCTCCTTGCAGGCTTTGCAGAAGACCGAGGGCTAACACCGCACGGGATTTGTGTTAATCGCGTCAAAGCGCAACTGATTGCACCATATGGGGCGACAATCCCCGACATGCCCCCGCATCCGGGTGTCTGATCGAAAATGGCCGCTTCGCGCTTTTGGGCTGGCAATGAAGACGCAGTGGTATAATCTACAGGAAAGAAATTGATTGTTTCAACTGCGGTGCAATCGATGAACAGCTGGGATGGGATTGACGAATTCGTGGCCGTTGCCGCGTCGGGCTCGTTTGTTGCGGCGGCCAACACGCTGCACCTCTCGCGCACCCACATGAGCCGGACCATCGCCGCGCTGGAAGACCGCTTGCAGGTGCGCCTGTTCAACCGCACCACCCGCACGGTTCGGCTGACTGCCGCTGGCGAGCTGTTTTTCGAACAATGCCAAAAACTTGTCTCGAACAGAGATGAAGCCATCGACATCGTCAGCGAGCAGGGAGACCCCCAGGGCGAATTCGCGATTACCTGTTCGACAGCCCTTGGAGAGCGCTTTATTGCCCCTCTCGCGCGCACGTTCGGGCGCCGTTTCCCCAAGGTTCGCATCCATCTGGACCTGACCAACCGGGTCGTCGATCTGGTCGGCGAAGGCTATGATCTGGCGGTGCGAACAGGCCATTTGCCCACGTCCTCGCTAATCGCCACGCGCATCGCGGAAAGACGGCTCTACACATGCGCCGCGCCTGCCTATCTGGACCGCGCAGGCACACCCGAAACGCTCGAAGCGCTCGACCGGCACGACCTGCTGGTGGGCACCTCTCCCCTCTGGCATTTCTCCGGGAACACCCCAGAAAACACCGCCCACGAAGTGATCTACAAGCCTGCCGGACGCTGGCGCTGCAACAGTGGGCAGGTCGTTCTGGCCGCCGCGCTCGATGGCATGGGCCTGTGCCAACTCCCTGATTTCTATGTTCTTGATGCGCTGCGAACTGGCCGCCTCGTTTCCGTTCTGGAAGACCATGCGGCCCCGGTCGAACCGATCTGGGCGGTCTATCCCAGCCGTCGCCACCTCAGCCCCAAGGTGACCCAGTTCGTCCGCCTGCTGAAGACCAAATTGCCCGGACTCCTGGCCGGATAGGCCCCCGCCGGCCCGGCCCGGAACCACGTCTTCTGCCATGCCCGGTTCCCCGAAAAGGGGCTTCACGACCATCGCGCACGCGTCCGGTCTGGAACGGACTGTTCCGCGTGAGGGCATTGTGCGGCGTTGAGAGTGGGATTATGCAAGCAAGGACTCGGAACGTTAAAAACAATAACATCAAATATAATAACGGAGAGGAACATTGCGAAACCTGCGGAAGCTGGGCACTTTGTGCGCCGCATCGATGATCTTTGCGTGTGTCAACTCGACATCATACGCAAATGACGAACTTCTCACCTTGCAGAAAAACCCGGACCACTGGGTAATGCCGCTAGGGAATTACAGCAGTACTCGTTACAGTACGCTATCCCAGATCAACACCACCAATGCTCCCAACTTGCGCGTGGCCTGGACATTCTCCACCGGCGTGCTGCGCGGCCACGAAGGCGGACCGCTGGTCGTGGGCGACATCATGTATGTCCACACGCCCTTCCCCAACAAGGTCTTCGCGCTCGACCTGAACCACAACGGCACCATCCTGTGGAGCTATGAACCCCGGCAGGACAGCAACGTGATCGGCGTGATGTGCTGCGACACGGTCAACCGCGGGGTGGCCTATGGCGCTGGCAAGATCTTCCTCCACCAAGCCGACACCACGCTCGTCGCCCTCGACGCGAAGACCGGCAAGGTCGTCTGGCAGGCCAAGGACGGCGATCCGGCCACCGGCGAGACCGGCACCGGCGCCCCGGCGATTGCCGGCAACTATGTGATCATCGGCAACAGCGGCGGCGAATTCGGCGTGCGCGGCAATCTGGCAGCCTACGACATGGCCACCGGCAAGCTGGCCTGGCGCGCCTATTCGCAAGGGCCCGACAGCGACACGCTGATGGACGGGCAGAAGACGACCGTTCTGGGCAAGCCCGTGGGCAAGGATTCGGGTATCACGGGCTGGAAGGGCGACCAGTGGAAGCGCGGGGGCGGCACCACCTGGGGCTGGACCAGCTATGATCCGGACACCCAGACGATCTATTACGGATCGGGCAATCCGGGCACCTGGAACCCCGTCCAGCGCCCCGGCAACAACCGCTGGTCGATGACGATCTGGGCCCGCGACCTCAAGACCGGCATGGCCAAGTGGGTCTACCAGATGACCCCCCACGACGAGTGGGACTATGACGGCGTCAACGAGATGGTGCTGGTCGACCGTGAATGGCAGGGCAAGATGCGCAAGCTGCTCGTCCATTTCGACCGCAACGGCTTTGCCTATGTGCTCGACCGCGTGAGCGGCGCGCTGCTGGGCGCGGAAAAATACGATCCGGCGGTCAACTGGGCTTCCTCGATCGACCTCAAGACCGGCGAGCCGGTGCGCGTGGCGGCCTATTCGACCGAGAAGACCGGCGAGGACGTGGCCACCAAGAACATCTGCCCGGCCGCCCTCGGCTCGAAGGACCAGCAGCCGGTATCCTACAGCCCGCAGACCGGCCTGTTCTACATTCCGGGCAACCATGTCTGCATGGACTACGAGCCGACCAAGGTCGCCTATGTCGCCGGCTCGCCCTATGTCGGGGCGACGCTTTCGATGTATCCGCCCAAGGGGGAAAGCAACCTCGGGCGCTTCGTGGCCTGGGACCCCATCGCGCAAAAGGCCGCATGGGAGGTGAAGGAACCCTTCTCGGTCTGGAGCGGCCCCCTCGCGACGGCGGGCGGCGTTGTCTTCTACGGAACGATGGACGGCTACTTCAAGGCGGTTGACGCCAAGACGGGCCGCGAGCTCTACAAGTTCAAGACCCCCTCGGGCATCATCGGCAATGTCAGCACCTACAGCCATGGCGGCAAGCAATATGTCGCGGTGCTCTCGGGTGTTGGCGGATGGGCCGCCATCGGCATGGCCGCCGGGCTGACCGGGGCCAACGAGGGGCTGGGCGCGGTCGGCGCCTATCGCAGCCTGTCGCAATATACCAATCTGGGCGGGACGCTCACCGTGTTCGAGGTTCCCTAAAAGAACCCGCGCGCGCGTACCTGCCGGGGGACGGAAGCGCCCGGCGCTTCCTCCCCCGGCCCTTTCCCCCCCAATAAAAACACGACGATCGGGAGATCGAGATGATCCAGTTCAACGGGCGCGGTGCGGCTCTGGCCGCCGCTGCCCTGCTTTTCGCAACGAGTGCGGCCAGTGCCCAGCAGGAGCCTGCGCCCGCCCCTTCCGCCCCTGCCGCCGCCCCCGTTTCATGGGCAGCCTTCAGCGGGTGGAAGCGCTATCATGGCAATTGCGCAACCTGCCACGGCCCCGACGGCCTTGGCGGCACGTTCGCCCCCAGCCTCGTCAATTCGCTCAAGACGCTCGACCATGACCAGTTCCTCAACACCGTGGTCAACGGCAAGAAGGACAGCAACCTCACGATGCCCGCCTTCGGGCTCGATCCCAACGTGATGTGCTACATCGAGGACATCTATACCTATCTCAAGGCCCGCTCGGACGGGACGATGGACCGGGGCCGCCCGGCGGTGACGCCGACCAAGCCCAAGGATGTGGCGGAGGCCGAAGCCTCGTGCATGGGCGTCTGAGGACAGCGGCGGCGGCGGCGGTGGGGCTGGGTGCGGGGCTCGGCGGGCTGGCAGCTTCGCCGCAGGCCCACGCGCAAGTGGTCGAGATCGTCGACCACGCCGCCTTGCGCGTCTGTGCCGATCCGGCGGCGCTGCCCTTTTCCGATCAGGACAGTGCAGGGTTTGAAAACCGCATCGCCGCGCTGTTTGCCCGCGATCTGGGGGTTCCGGTGCGCTACACTTGGTTTCCCAACACGATGGGGTTCTACCGCCGCACGCTCAATGCGCGGGCCTGCGACCTCGTGATCGGGGCGCCTGCCGAAATGGACATGGCCCAGCCAACCGTACCCTATTACCGCTCGACGTTTGCGCTCGTCACCCGCCGTGCCGACCATCTCGCGCTCAGCGGGCTCGACGATCCGGCGCTGGCAGGCAAGCGGATCGGCGCACAGGCACGCACCCCGCCCGGCGACGTGCTGGTCAGGCGAGGCCTGGCCGACATGCTGCGCGCCTATGACCTCGTCGTCGACAGCCGGATCAGTTCGATCGGGCGGCTCATGGTGCAGGACCTGCTCGACAACCGCATCGACGTGGCCGTCATGTGGGGGCCGGTCGCCGCCTATCAGGTCGGGCTCCATCCCGGCGAACTGACCATGAAGACGCTGGGCGAGACACAGGACGGCGTGCAGATGGGCTTTGGCATTGCCATGGCCGTGCGCAAGGGCGAACCGGCCTGGCGCGCGCGGGTCGAAACCTTCCTGAGTACCCACCGGCAGGACATCGCGGCCATTCTGCAAGACGCCCATGTCCCGCTGCTCCCCCTCGAAAGCGAGGCCCAGCCATGATCCCGGCCATGCTTCTTGCCACCCTTGCTGCGGTTGCAGTCGCCACCCCGCCCCCGGCTCCTGCCCCCCCTGCTGCGCCGCCTTCGTCGACAGGCTATCCGACCGAGGCTCTGGCCGATTATGTCATCGGATGCATGGCCGCCAATGGCCAGACACAGGATGCGCTGCGCCGCTGTTCGTGCAGCATGGACACGATCGCCTCGGTCCTGCCCTACGACGACTATGTGAAGGCCCAGACCGTGATCGCCATGCGCGGTCAGGGCGGGGAGCGGGCCGCGCTCTTTGCCGATGTGCCGCAATTGCGGGCCATGGCGCAAAAGCTGCGCGCGGCGCAGGTGGAGGCTGATTTCCGCTGCTTCTGACCTGCATCCCAACGGAAAAACATAAAAACGAGGAGAGATCGATGCCTTCCCCCCAGACTTTCGGCGGCTTTGCAGCCCCCTTGCTGATCGCGCTGGCCGCGCTCGCCATGCTCGAAATTCCTGCCCCGGCGATGGCCCAGGGCGATCCGGTGGCGGGCAAGAGCCTGTTTGCGCGCTGTGCGGCCTGTCATTCGGTCAAGCCCGGCGAAAACCGCATGGGCCCCAGCCTCCATGGCGTGGTGGGGCGCAAGGCCGGGGTTGAGCCCGGCTTTGCCTATTCCCCCGCACTCAAAGACAGCGGCCTGACATGGACGCCCGCCGAACTCGATGCCTATCTGGCCAATCCGCGCCAGAAAGTGCCGGGGGTGCGGATGATCTTCGGCGGCCTGCCCTCGCCCACCGACCGCGCCAACCTGATCGCCTATCTGGCCACCCTGAAATGAAGGGGGCCTGCGCGGCCCTGCTGCTGGCGATGCTTGCAGCCGCGCCCGAAGCGAGAGCGGAAACGGGATGGCCCTGCGGCACCCCGGCCCCGGCCGTGCCCGATGCCTCGTGGCTGTGGAGCGGCGCACGCTATCGGGCCGACTGGCGCGGGGATCCGGCCATCGTGAACCTCGCCACTGCCATCGCCCGGCGCGCCATGCCCGAGGGCGAAGCCGTCACCCGCCTCACCGCCTTTGCCGCGCGACAAAGTGCGCCTGCCGAGGCCATGGCCCTGCTCGGATCGGCCCTGATCGACACGCAAGGGACCGAACTGCGCCTCGTGACCGGGGGGATCGGCCGGTTCAATGTCCGGCAGGCCCAGCTCGCCGCGCGGATCGAGGCGGGCTATCGCCAGACCGATACCGCGCAGCAAAACGCTGACCTGCAAGAGCAGATCCGCTGGGACACCACGATCTTCGAGGACCGCCAGCGCCTGCTGCCCACAATGTGCAGCATTCCCGGCGCGATCACCCGGCGCCTTGGCGTGCTGCTGGCCGCCGCGCGCAATGCTGCGGGCGTGCTGGCCAGCGATGCGGGCTATCTGGTCTATGCCACCAACGAACTGGCGGGCGAGGTCAGCATTCTCGATCCCGCGCGACAGGTCGAGATCGGGCGCATCGCCATCGGCAAGCGCCCGCGCGGGCTGGTGGCCAGCCCCGACCATCGCACGCTCTATGTCGCGGTCAGCGGTTCGCCCATCGGCGGGCCGGGGGTGGACGAGAGCACCCTGCCCCCGCCCGACAAGGCCGCCGATGGCATTGCCGTGGTCGATCTGGCGACGCGCAAGGTCGTGCGCACGCTGCGCGGGGTGTCCGACCCCGAGCAGATCGCAATCAGCCCGGACGGCGCGCGCCTTTTTGTGTCGAGCGAGGACGCCGGGGAACTGCTGACCCTCGACACGCAAGGGCGCGTGCTCTCCCGCCTCGCGGTGGGGCGCCAGCCCGAAGGGGTGAACCTCGCGCCCGATGGCCGCAGCCTGCTGGCAACCTCGGAAGAGGACAATGCGGTAAGCCTGGTCCGTTTTTCCGCGTCGGGCGCGCAAACGATTGCAGCCACGCTTCCCGTCGGCCAGCAACCGCGCAGCAGCGCGTTCCTGCCTGATGGCCGGGCCGTGGTCGGGGGCGAATTCGACGCCTCGCTCACGATCCTGAGCACGGGCAAGACCCCGCGCGTCCTGCGCACGATCCACCTCGCCCCCGAGGAACGCCCGATGAGCGTCAAGGCAAGCCCCGCAACGGACGGCACGGTCTATGTGACCACCGGACGCGGGGGCAAGCTGCTCAAGATCGACACCACCGACGCGCGCGCACAGGCTCCGGTTCTGGCCCCGGTTCTGGCAGCGTCCAGCGTGGGCGAAAGGCCCTGGGGCCTGGCCCTCTCGCCCGACGGCACCACGGGCTACACCGCCAATGGGCCGGGCGAGGATATCACTGTGGTCGACTTGCGCACGATGCGCGTGGTCGGCAAGATCGCCTCGCCGGGCGGGCCATGGGGAATTATCGCCGTACCCACCCGCTGATGAAGCGTACGATGCTATCGACAGCATCCGAGCCACCAGAGTGCAAGCAACCCGTTGCTTAGATACAGTTTTCCATCTTCCACGTGGCGGCTTCGACCACGCTTTTCTGACCACAACCGACATTCGCCTACCGCAATCCGGCAACCTTAGCGTCGCGCGCCTCGTGCCCGGTTCACGAGGCAGCCGGATGGCCCCACCATTTGAATCAGTGAATTCAAGGCTATGCCGCAAAACCGGCATGGTGCGGTGCGGTTGTGGCAGCCGAGGCCGGGAAAATTCGCATCTGCCCCTCTTGCCGAAATCTCCACAGAAACCCGGAGCCCTGGCCCGCAGAATGGCCAAACACGGGTTTATCTTTCTGATAAAACCTGAAAATGGGCTGCGCAAAGCAGGCGGGCGGTAATGGACCGGCGCTCTGACGACAGGACCGACATGAAGAAAACGACGCGCAATCCTTCGCTTCTGGTGCTCGCGGCGATCGTGGCACTGGGAGGCGGAAGCGCGCTTCTGCGGCCCGATCTGCTGTCTTTCCTGCACCGGCAAATCGCGCCCGAGCGCTCTGCGCCGGAGCTGTCTGCTCCCGGAGCGGACAAAGCGGAACTGGGCGGCACGAAGTTGGGCGCCTGCCGCGCGGTCGATGGCGACACCTTGCGGTGCGGCAGCGAGCGCATCCGCCTGCTGGGGATCGACGCCCCCGAAATGCCCGGTCACTGCCATGGCAGCCGCGTCTGCGCGCCGGGTGACCCCTTCGCCTCGCAGCGCCATCTGGCAGCCGCGCTCGATGGCAACCTCACCATTCACCGCATGGGCACCGACCGTTATGGTCGCACGCTGGCTACGGTGAGCGGCTCGGCGGGCGATCTGTCGTGCGGCCAACTCAAGGCTGGGCTGGCAATCTACAAGCCCCGCTGGGACAACCAGCACCGCGTGGCGAGCCTTTGCCCGGAACAGGCACAGGACACCCTGTAACCCCTTCCTCCCGACCCGAAGACCAGCCGACCTATCACCATATTCAATCGGCACATTTGGAATTCAACCTTGTTCCCCGCAGCTCTTTTCGATCTTTTTCGGCCAACGAGACCAATCGGGGAGGCGATCATGTCCACTACAGCCACTGGCCCGGTCACGGGCACGCCCGTCATCCCGCCCTCCAGCATCCGGGGCCAGGCAGACCGCGCAGCGCAATGAGCATCGTATCTGAAGACCGACGCGGGCATTCCGGCCTGTCGGTCTGGCTGATCGGACTTGCCGTTGTGCTGGTGGTCGCCCTCGGCATCTGGACGCTGGCCGCACGCG
>DQVI01000135.1 GCA_015661825.1 Novosphingobium capsulatum | reverse complement strand
TACCGTGATCGGGCCGCTCCCGCTCGCGTCCCCCGCGCTGGCCGATGCACAGGGCGATGCGCCCGCGCGCTGGCAGTCGCTGGCCGCGATGCTCTGGCCCGAGGGACAGGCCGAAACGGTGGTCGGGCAGGGCCGGGTCATCGCGGGGGGGAATGCCGGGGTGGCGCTCGCCCGGATGGGCGTGGCCCCCGATTTTCGCCCAGCGGGCTCCGATGCGGGCTCCGATCCGGCCTTCGTGCATCGCACGATGCGCGATGGCGAAAGCTGGTATCTGGTCAATCGCGCCGATCACGAAGTCCGCTTCGACGGGCACTTCCGGGTCATGGGCAAGGCTGCCGAAATCTGGCACGCCGAAACCGGGCAGATCGAGGCGACCAGCTATCGGATCGAGGGCGGCGAAACGCGCGTTCCGCTCGTGCTGGCGCCTCGTGGCTCGCTCTTCGTGGTGTTCCGCAAGCCGGCCAGTGCGCGCGCGGTGCAGCTCGCGCCCGTGGTGGAGCGCCCCCTCGTCACCCTGACCGGGCCCTGGGCGCTCGCCTTTCAGGGCGGGCGCGGGGCCCCTGCGCGTTTGAACGTGCCCGCGCTCACGCGCCTTGACCGCAGCCCGATCGAGGGTGTGCGCCATTTTTCGGGCGAGGTGGCCTATGGCCTCGGCTTCCGCCCCCCGCGCGGCTGGAAGCGCGGCATGCCCTTGTGGCTCGATCTGGGCGAGGTGCACGATCTGGCGCAAGTGCGCGTCAATGGCCGGGACATGGGCACGCGCTGGCAGGCACCCTATCGCTACGACATTGGCGGCGCGGTGCGCGGGGGCACCAACCGCCTCGTCGTGCAGGTTGCCGGAAGCTGGGCCAACCGGGTGATCGGCGATGCCGCTGCCCGTGCGGCAGGGGCGAAGGCAGCCATCGCGCCCGCCGGCGCGCCCCTGACGGCGGATATTGCCCGCGCGCCGCTCGTGCCTTCAGGGCTGGTCGGGCCCGTTGTTCTGGGAACGACGGTTCAGGAAACCGGGAATGGCCCGGCTCATTCGGCGGGCGGCGGGCCGACCGAGGCCCGCTCGACAAGGTGATAGGGCAGGTTGCGCAAGGGGGGCGCCTCGGCCCCGCGCGTAACCAGCAGCGTGGCGGCGGCATGGCCCTGTTCCTCGATCGGCTGGTAGACGGTCGTCAGATAGGGCCAGACCGAGCGCGCCACCCAGCTGTCGTCGAAGCCGCAGATCGAGATGTCGCGCGGGACGACCAGTCCGGCCTGTGCGCAGGCGACCATCGTTCCGGCGGCCGAATCATCGTTGGTCGCGAAAATGGCCGTGGGCCGGCGGGGCAGGGCGAGCAGCTCATTCCCCGCCCGGATGCCGCCTTCGAAGCTGTGGTCACCCCCGGCTTCGGGCACGGGTTCCCTCAGGCCCAGATCGTGCAGGGCTTCGAGAAAACCCAGACGGCGGCGCCGGGCCGCGCCATGGCTGACCGGGCTGCTCACCATGGCAAGGCGGCGGTGGCCCGCTTCCCACAACATGCGCGCCACGGCCGCCCCGGCGCCATGGTCGTCCATGCCAACGCCCGGCGCATGGGCACTGGGCACGTCGGGCGAAATGCGCACATGGCGCACCCCGCGCGCGACGAGAAAATCGAGCACGACCGGAATGTCGGAGATCGGCGGGGTCAGCACGAAGCCGTCGCAGCGGCCATTGCGCAGCAAGGTGGCCAGTTGCGCCTCGATCTCGGTGTCCGGGCGCGAGGTGTCGATCCGGTCGATCCGCAGGTGATACTGGTTTTCCATGCAGGCGCGGTAGACCCCGGCCTGAAGCTTCACCGTGTAATTGGGGCTCGGATTGTCGAACAGCACGCTGATGATGAACGAGCGCGCCCCGGCCAGCGATCGGGCCGCCGTATCGGGCACATAGTCGAGTTCTGCGATGGCCCGTTCGACTTTGGCGCGCAGCGTGTCGGAGACATGGGGTTCGCGGTTGATGACGCGTGAGACGCTCTTGAGCGAGACACCTGCCCGCATGGCGACATCCAGCATGGTGGCCTGAGGGGCGGCCGCTGGCAAGACAAGTGATTGGGGCGCTTGTGCATGTTTCAGGTCTGGCATGAGGGGTGATATGGACGTTTCCGGCCTGCAAGCCAACCAGGCGTTGCGTGACAAATGTTGGCAACCGGCGTTGGCAACCGGGGTGACGGCGGGGGAGCCATGGCCGTGGCGGGGCCCGGTCGTCCGCGAAACGGCGCGATACGCAGCTTATTCAAGCTGCGCCGTTGACATTCCGGGGCATCCGGGTCTTGTGTCCCCATGCTTTCGCAAAAGACGCGATATACGATCCGGGCACTCCAGCATCTGGCCGACACTTTCGGGCAGGGACCCGTGCGCCTCGATGCCATCGCCGAAGCGCAGAACATTCCGCGCAAGTTCCTGACCGTGATCCTTTCGGAAATGGCCCGCGAGGGCGTTGTCATCTCGCAGCGCGGGCGCGACGGGGGCTATGAACTGGCCCTGCCGCCGGTCGACATCCGCTATGGCGACATCATCCGCCTGACGCGCGGCAGCCTCGCGCTGGTTCCCTGCGCCAGCCGCAATGCCCACGAACACTGCGCCAATTGCCTGCCCGAGGCCGATTGCCGGTTGCGCGGCCTGATGATCCGCCTGCGCGACGACATGGCCGACATGCTCGACACGGTGACCCTGGCCGATCCGATCACGCTGGTACCTCCGTTTGACGAAGCGGCGCAAGCCTGAAACCGGTTGGAATTTTTCACCTCCCGCTTGCGCAACCTCCCCTTGGCGAGGCCACGGGCGGTGGTTATAGGATTGGCATGACCGTTCCTGCTTCTGGCCGCAGCCCGCTGCGCATCGCCGTTCTTGCCGCCGCTACCGCCGCTCTGGGCCTGACCGCCGGCTGCGCCGGTGCGGGCAAGACCAAGAAGGACGTGGCCTATGTCGCACGCGACGTGGACACGCTCTACATGACGGCCAAGGACCGGCTCGACCATGGCGACGCCAAGCAGGCCGCCGCCCTTTTCGACGAAGTGGAACGCCAGCACCCCTATTCGCCCTGGGCGCGCCGGGCCCAGCTGATGGGCGCGTTCAGCTATTACGTCGCGCGCGACTATGCCAAGTCGGTCCAGACCGCGCAGCGCTTCCTGTCGATCCATCCGGGCAACAAGGACGCGCCTTACGCCTATTACCTCGTCGCGCTATGCTATTACGAGCAGATCAGCGACGTGACCCGCGACCAGAAGATCACCCAGCAGGCGCTCACCGCGCTGACCGAAGTGATGCGCCGCTATCCCAACACCGACTACGCCACCGACGCGCGCATGAAGATCGACCTCGTGAACGATCACCTCGCGGGCAAGGAAATGGAAGTGGGCCGCTTCTACGAACGCAGCGGCAAGTGGCTGGCCAGCGCCCTGCGCTTCCGCGTGGTGGTCGACAAGTACCAGACCACCAGCCACACGCCCGAGGCGCTGTTCCGTCTGGTCGAAGCCTATCTGGCGCTCGGTGTTCCCGAGGAAGCGCACCGCGCCGCCGCCGTGCTGGGCCACAACTATCCGGGCAGCGAATGGTACAAGCGCGCGTTCAAGCTGGTGAACGCCAAGGGTGACAAGCTCTCGGCAGCCTGATCCGGGCGCTTTGCCAGAGCAGACATGCAAAACGGCGGGGCCAGCGGTCCCGCCGTTTTTCGTGTCTGCTGTACCGGATCAGGGATCGGGCAACTCAGGCCGCCATGATCGCCCAGTTCGTTCGGGCCCATGTCTCGACCGCATCGCGCAGAGCGGCCTCGAACTGGTCAGTCGCCGCCTCCCACGAATAGCTGGCCCCGTGGGCGGCGACGGCGGCGCGGTCGCAGGCGAGCGCCCCGGCAATGGCGCGGGGCAGGTCCTCGTCGAGCATGCCGACCGGCGAGGCCAGCGTGCCGAACGGGCCACGCCCCTGTGGGCCCACGATGTCGAGCGGGCCGGGCACCGGGAAGGCCGCGACCGGCACCCCGCAGGCCATGGCCTCGATCATCACCAGCCCGAAGGTGTCGGTCCGGCTGGGGAACACGAAGCAATCGGCGGCGCGATAGGCGCGGGCGAGGTCTTCGCCTGCCATGGCCCCGGCAAACAGGGCTTGGGGATGGCGGGCCCTGAGCATGGCGAGGTCGGGCCCGTCGCCGACAACCAGTTTGGTTCCGGCAACGGGTGCCTCAAGGAATGCGCCGAGGTTCTTCTCGACCGCCACGCGCCCGACATAGAGCAGCAGGGGCCCCGGCAGGTCGGCCCAGGGCGTGCCTGCGCGTTCGGGCGTGAGGGCGGGGCGGAACTGCGCAGGCTCGATCCCGCGCGACCACAACCGCGTCTGGCACAGGCCATGCCCGGCCAGTTCCGCCGCAAGGCTGGGCGTGGCGACCAGAACCGCGCTGCTGCGCGCGTGAAACCGCCGCATGACCGGCCAGAACGCTTCGGGGCTGAGCCCGGTGCGCATCGCCGCATAATCCGGGAAACGGGTGTGGAACGCGCTGGTAAACGGCATCCCTTCGGCCTTGCACCAACTGCGCGCGGCCCAGCCGATCGGCCCTTCGGTGGCGATATGGACGATGTCGGGCGCAAAGGCGCGCAAGATGCGCCGCGTGCCGAAACGCGGGGCCATGGCAAGGCGGATCTCGCTGTAGCCGGGCAGGGCCAGCGTGCGGAACTGTTCGGGCGTGACGAGGCAGACCTCGTGCCCGCGTGCGCGCAGCAGGGCCACCGTCGTCGAGAGCGTGCGGACCACGCCGTTGACTTGCGGGTGCCAGGCATCGGTGCAGATCGCGATTCTCATGTGACAGGCCTCATGCGACCGGTTCAGCCTGCGGAACGGGAAGGGCGGCTGGCTCGGTCTGGGCAACGGGCGCCGGGTTCAGCCGGGCCTGTTCGGCGGCCCAGTCGACGATGCTCATCGCCCCGCAGAAGTCCTCGACCAGCGCGGTGCAGCTTTCCACCCAGTCGCCGTCGTTGTAATAAGTCACGTCACCGATCTGGCGAATTTCGGCGCAGTGGATGTGGCCGCAGACCACCCCGTCGACCCCCATGTCGCGCGCGGCATGGGCCACGGCTTCCTCGAAGTCGCAGATGAACTGGACGGCGTTCTTCACGCGCTTCTTCATGTAGGCCGACAGCGACCAGTAGGGCAGCTTGAACTGGCGGCGGACCAGATTGACCCAGCGATTGGCCTTGAGCAGCACTTCGTAGGCCGCATCGCCCAGAAAGGCGAGCCAGCGAGCATAAAGCACCACCCCGTCGAACCCGTCGCCATGGGTGACCAGCAGGCGGCGCCCGTCGGCGGTGACATGGATGGTGTCGAGCGCGAGTTCGACGCCGCCGAAGGTCATCCCCGCATAAGGGCGCAGCATTTCGTCGTGATTGCCCGCGATCAGCACGACACGGGTGCCGCGATGGGCCATCTTGAGCACGCGGCGGACGACTTCGTTGTGCGCGTCGGGCCAGTACCACCCGCGCGAGAGGCGCCAGCCATCGACGATGTCGCCCACGAGATAGAGCGTCTCGCATTCGATCGAGGCCAGGAAATCGAGCAGCATCTGCGCATTGCAGCCGCGCGTGCCGAGGTGAAGGTCCGAGATCCACACCGTGCGGACCCGGCGCTTGGGGCGAAATCCGCGCGGTTCGGGCAGATCGAGCCATTCGGGGAGGCCCTTGATCCACTCGCTCATCGGTGCCAATTTGCCGTTTTCCAGCATGTTACCGGGTGTCTTTCCCACGTTTTCCATGACCGGCGCCCCTTCCTGCCGCGGTTGCGTTCCGACTCTGATAGGCCCCTCAGGTTGCGTGGACGCGACAGAGTGTCACCAATGTGAAACAAGACGTGAACATTGGGGGTGACGCGGAGCCGCGCAGGCATTAGACACAATCGAATGCTGACCGGGCTTTCCATCCGTAATGTCGTCCTGATCGAGGCGCTCGACCTCGCATTTCCGGGCGGTCTGGGCGTTCTCACCGGCGAGACCGGGGCGGGCAAATCGATCCTGCTGGATTCGTTGGGGCTGATTCTGGGCGACCGGGCCGACAGCGGCCTCGTGCGCACAGGCACTGATCAGGCGAGCGTGACCGCCACTTTCGAATTCGCCGTGCGGCCCGAAGGCGTCGCCGCCCTGCTCTCAGAGGCCGAAATCGCGTGGGAGGCGGGCGAACCGCTGCTCATCCGCCGCCGCCTCAAGGCCGACGGGGGAAGCCGGGCGTGGATCAACGACCAGCCCGTGGGCGTCGCGCTGCTGCGCGATCTGGCGCGCTTCCTTGTCGAACTCCACGGCCAGCACGACGATCGCGGGCTGGTCAACGCGCGCGGACACCGCCTGCTGCTCGACCGCTATGCCCGCGCGGAAAGCGCCGCGGTCCAGTCTGCGTGGGAGATATGGCGCAAGGCGGAAACCGCGCTGGCACAGGCCCGCGCCCATCTGGCAGCCGCCGTGGCCGAACAGGACCTGATCACCGCGCACCTTGCCGAACTCGACAGCCTCGCCCCCAAGCCGGGGGAGGAGGAAGACCTCGCGCTCCAGCGCTCGGGCATGCAGAAGGGCGAGCGGCTCTCGGGCGATCTGGCCGCGCTCGATCAGGTCTGGTCGGGCCCGGATTCGCCGCTGGACGCCTTGCGCAGCGCGGCGCGGCGGCTCGACCGGATCGCGGGCGAACATCCGTTGCTGACCGAGGCGCTCGAAGCGCTCGACCGCGCGATCATCGAAGCGGGGGAGACCGAAGACAAGCTGGCCGCCGCTGCCGAGGCGCTGGCCCACGATCCCGCCCTGCTCGACCGGATCGAGACCCGCCTGTTCGACTTGCGCGCCGCCGCACGCAAGCACGGTTGCACGGTCGACGAACTGCCCGCCCGGCGCGAGGCCTTGCAGACCGCGCTCGACGCCATCGAGGGCGGCGAGGCGCGGATCGCAGGGCTGGCCCGTCAGGCCATGGATGCCGGGCTCGATTATCGCGCCAAGGCCGAGACGCTCTCGGTCCAGCGCGCGGAGGCCGCGCGGCGGCTCGACAAGGCGGTGGCCGCCGAACTGGCGCCGCTGCGGCTCGATGCAGCGCGCTTCCACACCGCTGTCGTCCGCCTGCCCGAGGATCGCTGGGGGCCGCAGGGTGTCGATGGTGTCGAATTCCTGATCTCGACCAATCCGGGCAGCGATTTCGCCCCGCTGGGCAAGATCGCTTCGGGGGGTGAATTGTCGCGCTTCATTCTCGCGCTCAAGGTCGCGCTGGCCGAGGAAGGCGGCGCTGCCACGGTCATCTTCGACGAGATCGACCGGGGGGTGGGCGGCGCCGTGGCCAGCGCCATCGGCGAACGCCTCGCCCGGCTGGCACAGGGCGGGCAACTGCTCGCCGTGACCCACAGCCCGCAAGTGGCCGCGCGCGGGGGCGCCCATTTCCTGATCGCCAAGTCGAGCGAGGGGACGGTCACGCGCACGGCTGTCACGATGCTCGACAAGGGCGAACGCAAGGAAGAAATCGCGCGGATGCTTTCGGGCGCCGAAGTCACCGACGAGGCCCGCGCCCAGGCCGACCGTTTGCTGGAACAGGCATGAACCACCCTCTCGACCGCCCCGTGTGGCACGCGCTGACCGGGCCGCAGGCCGCGCTCGCGCGCCGCGCCGGACAGGCGCTGCGCATTGCCCCCTCCTATGGCCCGTTTGCGGCGGCCCCGCCCGGCGGCGAGGCCGATCTGGTCCGCCTGCTCGTCGATCCGGCCGATACGGTCTGGCTGGTCGAGCCCGAGGATGCCCCCGCGCCGCCCGGCCTTGTCGTCCAGCGCCGGGCCGAACTGGTCCAGATGATCGCCGATGGGCCATTGCCTTCCAGTGCGCGCACGGGGCCCGAAATCGTGCCCTTGGGCGAGGCCGACGTGCCCGAGATGACCGCGCTGGCCCTTGCCACCAAACCCGGCCCCTGGGGCCCCGAAACATGGCGCTATGGCCAGTTCTATGGCATCCGCGCGCCCGATGGCCGTCTGGCGGCGATGGCGGGCGCGCGGATGCGCCCGGCCCCCGGCTTTGCCGAAGTGAGCGGGGTGGCGACATGGCCCGAATTTCGCGGGGCTGGCCATGCCGCGCGGCTGATCGGACATGTGATGACCGGGTTCCTCGCGCGCGGCGATGTGCCGTTCCTCCACAGTTATGCCGACAATCAGGGGGCGATCCGGCTTTACGAAGCCCTCGGATTGCGTATCCGGCAGCGATTGGTTGCGACGATACTGGGAAAAACGTGAAATGAGCGATCCGGCAAATCTGGATGAAGCGGCGGCAGCCAACGAGCTGATGCGGCTGGCACGGCAGATCGCCCATCACAACCGTCGCTATCACGCGCAGGACGAGCCGGAGATTTCCGACGCCGAGTTCGACGCCCTCGTGCGCCGCAATGCCGAGCTGGAAGCGGCCTTTCCCCATCTCGTCCGTGCCGACAGCCCCTCGCGCAGTGTCGGCTTCGAGGTTTCCGCTTCGCCCTTGGGCAAGGTGACCCACGAGGTTCGCATGATGAGCCTCGACAACGCCTTTACTGACGAGGAAGTCGAGGAATTCGTCGCGCGTGTCCGGCGCTTTCTGGCGTTGCCCGCCGATGAACCCGTGGCGATGACCGCCGAGGACAAGATCGACGGGCTCTCGTGCTCGCTGCGCTACGAGGATGGCGTGCTCGTCCGTGCGGCAACGCGCGGCGACGGGCAGGTGGGCGAGGACGTGACGCCCAATGTCGCCCATATCAAGGACATACCGCAGAAACTTGCCATGGCACCGGGCGAAGCGCCGCCCGCCGTGTTCGAGATCCGGGGCGAGGTCTTCATGGCCAAGGCCGATTTCCTCGCGCTCAATGCCGCGCAGGAAGAGCGTGGCGACAAGACTTTCGCCAATCCGCGCAATGCGGCTGCCGGGTCGCTGCGCCAGAAGGACGCCAGCGTGACCGCCAGCCGCCCGTTGCGCTTCTGGGCCCATGGCTGGGGCGCGGCGAGCGCGGTTCCGGCTGAAACCCAGTTCGGCGTGATGCAGGTGATCGCGCGCTGGGGCGTGCCGGTTTCGCCGCTGCTGGTGCGGTGCGAGGATGTCGCGCAGATGCTTGCCCATTATCGCGCGATTCAGGCGCAAAGGCCTGATTTGCCGTATGATATTGATGGCGTCGTCTACAAGGTCGACAGCCTTGAATGGCAGAAGCGGCTGGGCTTTGTCGCCAAGGCGCCGCGCTGGGGCATGGCCCACAAGTTTCCCGCCGAGCGCGCCGAAACCACTCTGGAGGCCATCGACATTCAGGTGGGCCGCACCGGCAAGCTGACCCCGGTAGGGCGCCTTGCGCCCGTGCTGGTGGGCGGGGTGACGGTCACCAATGTCACGCTGCACAACCGCGACGAGATCGCCCGTCTGGGCGTGCGCGTGGGGGACCGCGTGGTCTTGCAACGCGCTGGCGATGTCATCCCGCAAGTTGTTGAAAACACGACGCGCGAGGAAGAACGCCCGGCCTTCGTGTTCCCCGATCACTGCCCCGAATGCGGCAGCGAGGCGGTGGCCGAGGAGGGCGAGGTCGACGTGCGCTGCACGGGCGGTCTGGTCTGCCCGGCGCAGCGGACCGAGCGCCTCAAGCACTTCGTCAGCCGCGCCGCGCTCGATATCGAGGGGCTGGGCGAGAAGACCATCGCCGAATTCTTCGCGCTGGGCTGGCTGGAAAGCCCGGCGGACATCTTCCGCCTGCGCAAGAAGCGCGACGAGATCGTTGGGCGCGAGGGCTGGAAGGACAAGTCGGTCGACAACCTGATCGCCGCAATCGAGGCCAAGCGCACGCCCGATGCGGCGCGGCTGCTGTTCGGGCTGGGTATCCGCCATGTCGGCGCGGTGACCGCGCGCGACCTGATGAAGCGGTTCGTGACGCTGCCGGCCTTGCGGGCCGTGGCCGAGCGCGCGCACGGGGATGGTGACCAGGCTGGCGACGAAGACGCGCGCGGCGAACTGCTGGGCATCGACGGCGTCGGGCCGGTGGTGGTCGAGGCGCTGGGCGATTTCTTCCACGAGGCGCACAACCGCGCGGTCTGGGATGATCTCTTGTCGGAAGTGACGCCGCCCGACTATATCGTCGAGACGCGCGCGAGCGCGGTGGCGGGCAAGACGGTGGTCTTTACCGGCAAGCTCGAAACGATGAGCCGCGACGAGGCCAAGGCCCAGGCCGAGGCTTTGGGTGCACGGGCGGCAGGCTCCGTCTCGCCGAAGACCGACCTGATCGTGGCCGGGCCGGGGGCGGGTTCGAAGCTCAAGAAGGCTGCCGAACTGGGCATCGAGGTGATCGACGAGGCCGCTTGGGCGGCCATCGTGCGCGCGGCGGGGTAGCGGCAAAAAGGGGAGTTCTGGCGATGGCGTGGCATACCTGGTGGCTCTACGTGGTCACCGTGTTCTTTATTTCGACCTCGCCGGGGCCCAATATGCTCCATGTCATGTCGCGCAGCGTCACGCTCGGCTTTGGCCGGGCGATGCTGGCGATGAGCGGATGTTTCCTCGCGGTGCTGACTTTGCTCACGCTCTCGGCGGCAGGGCTTTCGGCGGTGCTGGTGGCCTTTCCCGGCGTGTTCCTCGCGCTCAAGATCGTGGGGGCGGGCTATCTGCTCTATCTGGGCTATCGTTCGTGGCGGGCTGATACGGCGCCCATCGATCTGGCCGCTGCGGATGGGCCGGTTCAGGTGCCTTCGCCCTTGCACCTGTTCCGCACCGGCTTCCTGATCGGGATCAGCAATCCCAAGGCCCTGCTTTTTGCCGGGGCCTTTCTGCCGCAGTTCATCGATCCGGCGCAGCCCAAGGTGCTTCAGTTCGCGATTCTGGTCGTCACGTTCGGGATGATCGAGGTCAGCTCCTACCTGCTCTATGCGCTGGGTGGGCGTTCGATGGCCGGGGTTCTGATGCGCGAGGGGCCAAGGCGCTGGTTCAACCGGATCACCGGGGCGATCTTTGTCGCGTTCGGGCTGGCGATCGTGGGGAGCCGGGGCTGAGTTGCCGGATGTGATCGGGGAGGGCGCCGGACCTGATCCTGCGCCCTCCACCGGGGTTTCAGATCACCACTTTTGCGACCAGGCAGGCAGCGGTCCGGTCTTGGTCGCGCGGATACGCGGGCTGGGGCGGCGGCGCAGCCAGAGGATCGACCAGTCGCCGCGCACCGTGCGGGCGGCCAGCCGCAAGCCGGCGCGGGCATAGGCGGCGCGCACGGCCTTTTCCTGCGTGGCCAGCAGCCCGGCGAGCAGGACATGGCCGCCCGGCGCGACGGCGGCGGCAAATTGCGGGGCCAGTTCGATCAGGGGCCCGGCCAGGATATTGGCGATCAGCAGGTCGTAAGGGGCCGAGAGCTGGAGCAGCGGATGGTCCATGCCGGCTGCGACCACCATCGCAAGCTTGCCCGGACCATCGCCGAGCGGAACGCCGTTGGCTTGCGCATTCGTGACCACCACCGGGGCGCAGACCGCGTCGATGTCGCTGGCGATGGCGCGCGCGCCGGGCCAGAGATGAAGCCCGGCAAAGGCGAGCAGGCCCGTGCCCGTGCCGATGTCGGCAAGATTGCGCACGACGGCGCCATGGGCCTTCATGTGGGCGAGCATAGCCAGGCACCCGGCGGTTGTTGCGTGCTGGCCGGTACCGAAGGCCTGGCTGGTGGGGATCAGGAAGTTGCGCAAGCCCGGATCGTCGCTGTCGGGGTATTCGGGGGTGTGGACGTAGAACGGGCCTTCGTGGATCGGCTCGACGCCCTGCTGGCTGAGCGTGACCCAGTCCTGGTCTTCCAGCTCTTCCTCGATCATCGCGGGGGCGCAGGTGCCGGATTCGGTCTCGAACAGGGCAGTGAGCGCGGCGCGCGCGGCGTCGTCGGGTTCGTTGGCGAGCCAGGCTTCGAGCTGCCAGTCCTCGGGCTTGTCCTCGGCGATCTCGCTGCCCGCGATGACGATGTCGGGATCCCAGTCGAACATGTCCTCGTGGGCGATCAGGGCAGCCTGAACCACGGCGCGGGGGGCGTAGAAGGTGATTTTCCAGCTCATGGCGGGGTCTTTGCTGCGATGGGCGGGGCTTGGCAAGTGATCTTGGGGGAAGGCGGGGGAAGGCGCGAAAATAGCGCCAGTTCGGCGCTTTATTTGATATTAGTTCGCATTTGCTGATGTTTGGGCACAGGAAATGACGCAGAAGGGCATACGAATTCGTTTCAGGGCCTTCGACTGCTTGCGCACGGGGGCATTTCGACTAATAGCGACTCATCCCGACCGGCTACACAACTGCCGGTCACCTTTGCGAGAAGAAGGGGAAGTTCCATGGCGCTGGCGCGCAGCAACCGGCCACTTTCGCCGCACCTTCAAATCTGGCGTTGGGGACCGGCGATGCTGGTCTCGATCCTCCACCGCGTGACGGGCAATGGCCTCACGTTCGTGGGGCTTTCGCTTCTGCTCTGGTGGCTTGGTGCCATCGCTGGTGGACCCGATTCCTATGAAACCTTCATGACCTATGTCTGGACCGGCGCTGCTGGCGGCCTTTCGGCCTGCACCGCTGTTCTGGGCAAGATCGTGCTGGTCGGCCTGACCTGGGCCTTCTTCCAGCACGCGGCCACCGGCATCCGTCACCTCGTGCTCGACATTGGCGTCGGCTACGAACTGTCGGCCAATGCCCGCTGGTCGGTCTTCACGCTGATTGCCTCGGTCGGCCTGACCCTGGTGTTCTGGGGTCTTGTCCTCGCGCTGTAAGGCGCGGGCACCCTCGTTTCCTGTTATCGGAGGTTCCATGGGTAACGGCACTTCGATCGGTCGCGTGCGCGGGCTGGGTTCCAGCCACAAGGGCTCGCACCACTGGCTTGCTCAGCGCCTGACGGCGGTGGGCAACCTCGTTCTCCTGCCTTTCCTGGGTGTCAGCCTGGCCCTGCTGCCGGCGCACGACTATGCCACGCTTCACACGTGGGCGGCCCGTCCGCTGAGCGCGACCCTGCTGGTCCTGCTGGTGGTCAACACCCTCTACCATGCGCGCCTGGGCGTGCAGGTCATGCTCGAAGACTACATCCACGAGGAAGGCGGCAAGGTTGCGGCCTGGTTGCTCGTGAACTTCGTGCCCGCCGCCGCTGCCGTGTTCGGCATCGTCTCGATCATCCGCATCGCACTCGGGGGCGCCTGAGCCATGTCTTCTGCCTACAAGATCATCGACCATACCTACGACACCATCGTTGTCGGCGCGGGTGGCTCGGGCCTTCGCGCCACGATGGGGTCGGCCCAGGCGGGCCTGCGTACCGCGTGCATCACCAAGGTCTTCCCGACCCGTTCGCACACCGTGGCGGCGCAGGGCGGCATTGCCGCTTCGCTCCAGAACAACACGCCCGACCACTGGACCTGGCACATGTACGACACCGTCAAGGGGTCGGACTGGCTGGGCGACCAGGACGCCATCGAATACATGGTGCGTGAAGCCCCTGCGGCGGTCTACGAACTCGAACACGCGGGCGTGCCCTTCAGCCGCAACGCGGACGGCACGATCTACCAGCGTCCGTTCGGCGGCCACATGCAGAACATGGGCGAAGGCCCGCCGGTCCAGCGCACGTGCGCCGCGGCCGACCGTACCGGCCACGCCATGCTTCACGCACTCTACCAGCAGAGCCTGAAGTACGACGCGGACTTCTTCATCGAATATTTCGCCATCGACCTGATCATGGAAAACGGCGTGTGCCGTGGCGTGATCGCGCTGTGCCTCGATGACGGTTCGATCCACCGTTTCCGTGGTCATGCCGTGGTTCTGGCGACGGGCGGCTATGGCCGCTGCTACTTCACCGCCACTTCGGCCCATACCTGCACCGGCGACGGTGGCGGCATGGTGCTGCGTGCCGGCCTGCCGCTTCAGGACATGGAATTCGTGCAGTTCCACCCGACCGGCATTTACGGCGCGGGTGTGCTGATCACCGAAGGCGCACGCGGCGAAGGCGGCTACCTGACCAACTCCGAAGGCGAGCGTTTCATGGAACGCTATGCCCCTTCGGCCAAGGATCTGGCCAGCCGCGACGTCGTTTCGCGCTCGATGGCGATGGAAATCCGCGAAGGGCGCGGCGTTGGTCCCCACAAGGACCACATCTTCCTGCACCTCGACCACATCGATTCCAAGGTTCTGGCCGAGCGCCTGCCGGGCATCACCGAGAGCGGCAAGATCTTTGCCGGTGTCGACCTGACCCGCCAGCCGCTGCCGGTGGTGCCGACCGTCCACTACAACATGGGCGGCATCCCGACCAACTATCATGGCGAAGTCATGACGCTGGGCGCGGACGGCAACCCCGAAACGGTGGTGCCGGGTCTGTTCGCGGTGGGTGAAGCGGCCTGCGTGTCGGTCCATGGCGCCAACCGCCTCGGCTCGAACTCGCTGATTGACCTCGTGGTGTTCGGCCGTGCGACCGGTCTGCGCCTCAAGGAACTGATCAAGCCCGGTTCGGCCCATGCCTCGCTGCCCAAGGACAGCGCCGACCTCGCGCTCTCGCGTCTGGATCACTTCCGCAATGCCAAGGGTTCGCTGCCCACGGCGAAGATCCGCACCGAGATGCAGCGCGCGATGAGCCAGCACGCCGCGGTGTTCCGCACCGACGAACTGATGGCCGAAGGCAAGCACAAGCTGACCGACATCTACGCTTCGATGCAGGACATCGGGGTGACCGACCGCTCGCTGATCTGGAACTCGGACCTGGTGGAAACGCTGGAACTCGACAACCTGATCGCGCAGGCTTCGGTGACGATGCATTCGGCGCACAACCGCAAGGAAAGCCGTGGCGCCCATGCGCACGAGGACTTCCCGACGCGCGACGACGCCAACTGGATGAAGCATACCGTGAGCTGGTTCGACGGCTGGGGCGGCAAGGGCGGTTCGATCCGTCTCGACTACCGTCCGGTCCACGAATACACGCTGACCGACGATGCTTCGTACATCAAGCCCAAGGCCCGCGTGTACTGATCCACGCGGCGCCTGTGGCCCACACAAAAAGGGCCGGAGTCCTCAGGACTCCGGCCCTTTTTGTGTGGGGCTTGGAAACAGACGCCAGTCGCCATGCCCGACTTGCGCCCCTTGCACTGCCCCATCCAAAGCCAATGGGGTGCAGGGGGCCTTGCCCCCTGCGTTACCCCTTGTTCTTAAATGCTTTTAAACGGCGCATAGATCAGCGCCGCCGCTTGCCCTCGGCAGCCTGCTGGGCCTGGGCATCGCGCTGCGCGCGCAAAAGCTCGTAATCCGAAGCGCGGGCCGGGCGGGCCGGGTAGGGGCAGCCGCGGGCAAGACCGGTGCCCTTGAGAAACGCGCGGCGGGCGGTGCCGGCATAGAGCGCGACCTGCCACTGGCGCTGCGATTCGTTGGCGCCCGAAACCTGCCGGATGATCCCGTTGAAGGGGATCAGCGAGCCGACGATGGACTTGGCGGTGTTGCCCACGCGCAGGACTTTCTGGCTGTAGTCGCTGATGTCGATGTCGTCGCCCAGAACGGCGTCGAGCTTGCGCACTTCATCGGAGAGCGCGGCGCAGGATTTGAGGCCGACGAGCGAATAGGGGGCCTGCCGGGCCTGAAGGAGGAGGGGGGGGATATCCTCCTTCTTGAGGTTGAGCGTTTCGAGGGGGGTTGTTGCCACATCGCCGACATTCGCGTCCTTGGGCGCGACGGCGGTTTGCGCGATGGCCGGGGTCGTGGCCATGGCAAGCGTCCCCAGCGCACCGGCAAGCATTGCACGAGCGAGGGTATGGGTCTGGAACATCTGGAAAAAACTCCGGAAGGGTCTCTTGCGACACTACGCAGGAGAGACCCGATTGTTCCAGACCGTCAAGCACCTCGTGCCGGTTCAGAGGGCGCCCGTGGCAAAGGTGTCGCACTGGGCCGGGTCGCCGCTGTCGAGACCCTTGCGCAACCAGGCCATGCGCTGGGCCGAACTGCCATGGGTGAAGGCCGCTTCGACCGGCGTGCGACCGGCGCTCTCCATCAGCGTGTCGTCGCCGATCTGGTGGGCGGCGTGGAGGCCTTCCTCGACATCGCCGGGTTCGATCCGCGAACGGTTGCGCGCGGCCCAGACCCCGGCGTAGCAATCGGCCTGGAGTTCGAGCCGGACCGACAGCGCATTGGCCGCGCCCGGATTGGCGCGCTGGGCCTGCGTGACCTTGTCGGAGGTGCCCGTCAGCTTCTGGATATGGTGGCCAAATTCGTGGGCGATGACATAGACGCGGGCAAAGTCGCCCCCGGCGCCCAGCTTCTTGTCGAGTTCGGTGTAGAAATCGGTGTCGATGTAGATGCCCTGGTCGCTCGGGCAGTAGAACGGCCCCATCGCGCTTTGCGCCGCGCCGCAGCCCGAGGAACCCTGACGCGAATAGAACACCAGCTTGGGCGCGCGGAAGGGCACCCCTTGCGCGGCCATCAGCGGCTTCCACGTCTTGTCGAGCGAGGAGAGCGCGTTGCAGCTTTCATGGCTGTAGGCGTTGACGTTGCAGGCCTGTTTGAGGCTTTCCCCGCTGGCCGGGGCGGTTTGATAGGCCGGTGTTCCGCCGATCTGGCTCTCTGATCCGCCGCCCATCAGGCCGGGCAGCCCGCCCAGCAGGAGCGCCGCGCCGCCCACCAGCAAAACCCCCACCAGCCCGAAGCGCGAGCCGACGAGGCTCAGGATCAGGCCGAGCGGGAAGCCCCCGCCACCGCCGCCACCGCCCAGCGGGAACCCGCCGCCGCCGCTGCCGCGCTGGTCTTCCACATTGATGGAGTCGTCGTAGTCGTCGAGCCGCATGGCCTTCTCTTACTTTCCTTGCCGGGGTTGGGTGGCGCTTCAATAGCCGGTTTTGCAAGCCGTTGCGCGTCTGATCGTTCCCGCTACTCGTCCGCATTGGGCCTGCATCAGGCCCCGTACCCGACAAAGTGCCGTAGAAACGCATTTTTTTCCCCAGATCGATGCGGTTCATCGTGCTTTCGGGTTTGGGAACTTGCGCGGGGCTGTGCGGTTTGTCAGCAATGGGTCTGCGATGAAACGGCTGGGGGCTTCGATGAAACGAGCAAGGGCGTGCTGGAGCCCCCTGTCCTTTGGGGGGCGGGCGTGGCGCCCGGTGGCGGGCGCGCGTCTGGCCGCGACCCTGCTGGCCCTGCCGCTGCTTGCGGGGGCGACGCATCGCAGTGCCGAACCGGCGCATTCCGAGGCCTCTTCACTCGACGCGGTGCTGCGCGGTCATGTCGAGACGCTGTCCAGCCCCGCTTTCGGCGGGCGCCGTCCGGGGACCGAGGGCGAGACGCAGACCCTGCATTATCTGGTCCGCCAATGGTTCGGCATGGGGCTGGAATCGGGCACCAATCTGCCTGGCAGCCCGTGGTTCGCGCCCGTTGACCTGATCGCGCGGGCGCCGGTGCTTTCGCGCGCGAGCTTCATGCGCGGGCGCCATCATCTGGTGAGCGAGGAGGGGGAAGTCTTCGTCTATACCTCGGGCCTGCGCAATCTGGTCGAAGGGGCTCCGGTCCTGTTCGTGGGGCATGGCACGATCCCGGCGCGGACCGAACTGGCCGGGCGGGTGGCGCTGGTGCTCGATACGCCCGCGTCCCCGGCGGCAGGTGTGGCGGGAGGCACGGCGGCAGGGCGCAGCGGGCGGCTGGGCTGGTTCTGGCGCCGCAAGAGCGCGGGGGACGCTGCGGAGGCTGTGCCGCCCAGCCATGCACAAGTGGTCGGGCGGCTGCTCGATGCCGGGGCCATGGCGGTGATCACCGTGCTCGATGGCGAGCGCACGCTGGCCGATGTCGTCGCCCGGCGGCGCAAGGCGGGCTATTCGCTGGCCGGGGAGCGGGTCGACAACGAGATCGAGGCCTTTGTGACGCCCGAACTGGCCGACCGCCTGCTGGGCGGCAGCGCGGCGGCGCCCGGAGCCGCGCTGGCTGCCTGGACTCACGAGGCCGAGCAGGACGATTTCGTGCCCCGCGTGACCGGGGCGAGTGTCACCCTCGAAGCGACCAGCACGCAGACCCGCGTGCGCACGCACAACCTGATCGGACGGATACCGGGCCGCCACCCCGAGGCCGGGGCCGTCGTGCTGATGGCCCATTGGGATCATTTCGGGGTCTGCGACGGGCAGGGACGGATCTGTCCGGGGGCGGTGGACAATGCCAGCGGGCTGGCCGTGATCACCGAAGTGGCGCGCCAGATTGTCGGCTCCGGGCCGCAGCACCAGCTCGACCGCGATGTCTATGTCGTGGCGACGACGGGCGAGGAACTGGGGTTGCTGGGCGCGCAGGCCTTTGCCGAAAACCCGCCGCTGCCGCTCGAGCGGATCGTGGCGGCCTTCAATGTCGACAGCACGGGGCTGGTCCCGCCCGGTGGCCCGGTGGCCATCGTCGGGCGCGGGATGACCGGGATCGACGGGGAAGCGGCGCGCGTGCTGGCGGGCATGCGGCGCCGTCTGGTGCCCGAGGAGGACGAAGGCGGCGCCGAAACGGGCCCCAATGCCTATGTCCGGCGGCAGGACAGCTGGGCGCTGATCCAGCACGATGTGCCCGCGATGATGGTCAGCAACAGCTATGCCGATCCGGTGCGGCTGGGGGCGTTCATGGCCGGTGCCTATCACACGCCTGCCGATACGCCCGACAAGGTCGACTATGCGGGGCTGGCCGACGATGTGCGGATCAACACCGAACTCGTGCGTGATTTTGCCGATCTGCGGCGCTATCCCGGCCATGCCGGGCGCGATGGCGCAGGGGGGGATGGGGATAAGCGGCATGACCAGCCGCAAAACCCCTAGCCATTCGCGGCGGGCTTGATTACATGGGCCGCCACGATTCTCCCCGGACAGAAAGTGGCAGTTATCATGGAAATCCCTCTCGGCCTGACCTTCGACGACGTTCTGCTGCGTCCGGCCGAGTCAGACATCCTGCCTTCGCAGGCTGACACCCGCACGCGCCTGACCAAGGGCATCGCGCTCAACATCCCCGTGCTCTCCTCGGCGATGGACACCGTGACGGAGGCTGACATGGCCATCGTCATGGCCCAGCTGGGCGGGATCGGCGTGTTGCACCGCAACCTGACGATCGAGGAACAGGCCGCCGCCGTGCGCGCGGTCAAGCGCTATGAAAGCGGCATGGTCGTCAACCCGATCACCATCGCTCCCGACGCCACGCTGGGCGAGGCGCAGGCGCTGATGAGCGCGAACCGCATCAGCGGCATTCCCGTGGTCGAGGCCGGTGGCAAGCTCGTTGGCATCCTGACCAACCGCGACGTGCGCTTTGCCGCCAACCCCTTGCAGCCCGTGCGCGAACTGATGACCAGCGACAACCTCGCGACGGTTCGCCTGGGCACCACGGGTGACGAGGCGCGCCGCCTGCTGCACCAGCGCCGCATCGAGAAGCTGCTGGTGGTCGACGATGCCTACCACTGCATCGGCCTGATCACGGTGAAGGACATCGAGAAGTCGGTGACTTATCCCAATGCCACCAAGGACAGCGCCGGACGCCTGCGCGTGGCGGCAGCGTCGACCGTGGGTGAAAAGGGCCTGGCCCGCACGACCGCGCTGGTCGAGGCCGAGTGCGACGTGATCATCATCGACACCGCCCATGGCCACAACCGCCAGGTCGCCCTCGCGGTCGAGGCGGCCAAGAAGCTGTCCGACACCGTGCAGGTGATCGCCGGCAATGTCGCCACCGCCGAAGCCACCCGCGCGCTGATCGACGCGGGCGCCGACGGCATCAAGGTGGGCATCGGGCCCGGCTCGATCTGCACCACCCGCATCGTCGCGGGCGTGGGCGTGCCGCAGCTGACGGCGATCATGGAATGCGCGGCGGAAGCTGAAAAGTCGGGCGTGCCGGTGATCGGCGATGGCGGCCTGCGCACGTCGGGCGATGCGGCCAAGGCCCTGGCGGCTGGCGCCAGCTCGATCATGATCGGCTCGATGCTGGCCGGGACCGAGGAAGCGCCGGGCGAAACCTTCATCTATCAGGGCCGGGCCTACAAGGCCTATCGCGGCATGGGTTCGGTCGGCGCGATGGCGCGCGGCTCGGCCGACCGCTACTTCCAGCAGGACATCAAGGATTCGATGAAGCTGGTGCCCGAAGGGATCGAAGGCCAGGTGCCCTACAAGGGTCCGGCCAAGGATGTCGTCCACCAGCTGGTCGGCGGGATCAAGGCTGCCATGGGCTATACCGGCAGCGGCACGATCGAGCATCTGCGCAAGAACGCCAAGTTCGTGCGCATCACCAATGCGGGCCTCAAGGAAAGCCACGTCCACGACGTGACGATCACCCGCGAAGCGCCCAACTACCCGACCCGGTGACCCCGGCTGCGCGGGTCCAGGCCGCGATCGACATTCTGGATCAGGTCATCGCTGCGGCGCGTGGGGGGGGAGCTTCGGCTGACCGCCTCGCCGCCGAGTGGTTCCGCCAGCGCCGCTTCGTCGGCTCGAAGGATCGCCGCGCGATCCGCGAGCTGGCGTGGGCGGCGATCCGCGCCTGTGGCGATATTCCTCCCTCTGGCCGGGCGGCCATGCTGCGTCTGGCGCAGGCCGATGGCGCGCTGGCGGGGCTGTTCGACGGGTCGACCTATGGCCCGGCGGCGCTCGTGCCCGGAGAGCCGGTGGCGCAGGGCGGGGTGCTGCCCGCGTGGCTGGCACAGGCCATGGCGGCTTCGGGCCTCGACGAGGCCGAACAGGCCGCCCTGCTCGACCGTGCGCCGCTCGACTTGCGGGCGAACACCCTGAAAATCGACCGCGAGGCCTTGATGGCGCGCCTGCCGGTCGCGGCGGAACCGACCGCCGCGCCCCATGGCTTGCGCCTGCCGCTGGGCACCCCGGCGGAAAGCTGGGAGGCCTTCGGGGAAGGGCTGTTCGAGGTTCAGGACACCGGCAGCCAGCTGGCCTGCGCCGCGCTTCCGGTCCAGCCGGGGCAGAGCGTGGTGGACTTGTGCGCCGGGGCTGGTGGCAAGACGCTGGCACTGGCCGCCGCGATGGAAAACCGGGGGCGCCTGCTGGCCTGCGACATCGACCGCGCGCGGCTTTCGCGGCTGGCCCCACGGGCCGAGCGTGCGGGCGCGCTGGTCGAGACGCGGCTGCTCGATCCGGGCCGCGAGGCGCAGATCCTGTCGGACTGGCAGGGGCAGGCCGATGCCGTGCTGGTCGATGCGCCCTGTTCGGGCACGGGCACATGGCGCCGCAACCCCGAGGCGCGCTGGCGCCTGACGCCCAAGACCATCGAACGCTATGCGGCCATGCAGGCCCATGTCCTCGATGTCGCGGCCGGGCTGGTCAGGCCGGGCGGCTCGCTGCTGTTCATCACCTGCTCGCTGATCGATGCCGAAGGGGCCGATGGCCTTGCCGCGTTTCTGGCCGCTCATCGCGGGTTCAGGGCCGAGCGGGTTGAAGCCCCGCTGGGGCGCCCACATCGTGGCGGCTGGCGGCTTTCGCCCCATCACGATGGAACGGACGGGTTTTTCTTCGCACGGCTGGTGCGTCTGTGATAGACCCCCGGGCCATGAGGCCAGCCATGAAAGTGGTCTATCGCCGGGGTGAGCAATCCCGGCTGAAGGAGTTTTTGATGCGCTATACCCCCGTCGCCCTCGCACTGTCCCTGCTTGCGGCGGTTACGGGGAGCATGGGGCAGGCACGAACCGGGGACCCGATCGATCCGCGCGCACAGACGCTCTTGCAGGATGGCCGCTCGGCGCTGGCCAGGGGCGAGGTCGAGCATGCGACCGACAGCCTTGAGGCCGCGCTGGCGATCGATCCGGCCAATGCGGGCATCCTGATCACGCTGGGTCAGGCCGCGCGCGCCGCCGGTCTTCAGGGCAAGGCGATCCACTATTACCGCGACGTGCTCGACCGCGAGCCGAACAATCTGGCCGCAATTGCCGGCGAGGGCGAGGCGCTGGCCGAAAAGGGCGCGCTCGAAAAGGCCAAGGCCAGCCTGACCCGGTTGCAGGGGATCTGCGGGCGGGGATGCGCGGAAACGGCGGCGCTTGAGGCGGCGCTGGGCAAGGCGCAGGTGCAGGCCGCGCAGCAGGCCCGGCTCGATGCCCAGAAGCAGGCACAGGCTGCCACGGGAGAGGCAAAGAAAGTCGCCGCCGACACCAGCGGGGAGGCGATCAAGACCGATGCGATCAAGGCCGAGCCGCCGGTAAAGAGCAACTGAGGTCAAAAACAACTGAGATCAAGGGCAACTGGCCCCGCTCGTGCGGGGCCAGTGCCGGCTATGTGTTCAGATCATCTGCTCAGATCAGGGCGCGGAATTCCTCGACGACCTGACGATAGACGCGCTTCTTGAACGGCACGATCAGGTCGGCCAGCTGGTCTGGCTCGACCCATTTCCATTCGCAGAATTCGGCCGGATCGTGGGCGTCGAGCTTCACGTCGGCGTCCTGCCCGTTGAAACGCAGCAGCATCCAGGCCTGACGCTGGCCGCGATACTTGCCCTTCCACAGCTTGCCCAGCAGTTCGGCGGGAAGGTCGTAGAGGTGTTCCTCGCGGCTGTGGGCGAGCACGGTCACGTGATCGGCGGTCAGCCCGGTTTCCTCGTACAGCTCGCGCATGGCCGCCGTCACCAGATCCTCGCCCTCGTCGATCCCGCCTTGTGGCATCTGCCAGGCGTCGCCCTCCTTGTTGTCGATCCGCTTGCCCACGAAAACGCGGCCTTGCGGGTTGACGATCATCAGGCCCACGCAGGGGCGATAGGGAAGGGCGGCAAAGGGGTCCGCACTCATGGATTTCTGGTCCTCATTTCAAACTGTCCAGTACCAGGCGCGTGGCCGACAGGATGGCATCCGTATCGGCCTGGGCGCTTGGTATCGCCTTGCGAACCTGGATGAAGCCGTGGATCGTGCCCTTGCGTTCGAGGAACAGGACATCGGACCCGGCCTTCACCAGGGCGGCGCCATAGACCCGCCCGCTGTCGCGAATCGGATCGAGGCCTGCCGTCACTAGCACCGTGGGGGGCATCTGGTCATGCCTGCCGTGCACCGGAAACGCGCGCGGGTCGCCCGAAGGGGGGCGATAAGAGCCCACAAACCATTCAAGAACATCCGATTGCAGCAGGAACCCGGCGCCAAAGGCCGCCATCGAGGCATGATCGGTGGCCTCGTCGGTGAGCGGATAGATCGGCACTTGCGCAACGACCGGAACGGCGGCGGGCTGTGCCATCAACGCCTGGGTGACGACGATCGCCAGTGTGCCCCCGGCTGAATCGCCGATGGGCACGAGGCCGGTGATCGTCCGGCCCAGCTCGGTCGGGCTTTGCGCGATCCAGCGGGCGGCGGCCTCGGCATCGTCGGGCGCGGCGGGGAACGGATGTTCGGGGGCGAGCCGGTAGTCGACCGCGATCAGCGGCAGGTCGAGGCTGCGCGCAATCGTGGTGCAGACATTGTGGTGGCTGTCCAGCCCGCCCAGCACGAAGCCCCCGCCATGATAGAAGACCAGCGCCGGGCCGGGCGGGCGCGAGGGCCGCGCGTCGTAGAGGCGCAGCCGGATCGGGGCGTTAGCGGCAGAGTTGGGGGCAGGGCCGGGGCAGGCCAGATCCCTGATCACGGCCAAGGGCTCGGGCGGCAGGTCGGCCAGTTGCTGCATGGTGACATAGCTGGCCCGCGCGGCCACCAGCGGCATCTGGTGAATGCCCGGCATGCCATTGGCAGCGGCCTGACGCAGATAGTCGAGGAAAGGCTGGACGTCCGGGCGGGGCAATGGGGGCTGGGGGAGGAAGGGGCTTGTGAAGGGAAAGGGATTGACCAAGGGCAGACGGTTCCCACGCAGAAAAAAGACCGGTGCGCGCAAGGGGGCAGGCTGTTCCCCTGTACCAAGGGACAGGGGGCATGGCCAAGCGCGCGCGCAGCCTCCACATAGCAAGCCATGACGAACCCAACAATTGTCTGGCTGCGCCGTGATTTGCGTCTGGCCGATCAGGCCGCTTTCGTGGCCGCACTGGCACAGGGTGGGCCGGTGATCCCGGTCTATGTGCTCGACGACGAGACGCCCCGGCACCGCCGCATGGGGCGCGCCTCACGCTGGTGGCTCCATCACAGCCTTGCCAGCCTTGCCGCCAGCCTTGAGGCGATCGGCTCGCGCCTGATCCTGCGGCGGGGGCGGTGCGAGGCGGTTCTGGCGCAGCTGGCCCACGAGACGGGCGCACGCACGGTCCACGCGCTCCACCATTACGAGCCGTGGTGGCGCATGGCCGAACGCGCGGTGGGCAAGGAACTGGACTTGCGCCTTTACCACGGCAATTTCCTGCTGCCGCCCGGAACCCTCGCCAATGGGTCAGGCCAGCCCTACCGGATCTATACCCCGTTCTGGCGCGCCTCGCTGCTGCACCTGCCCCCGCCGCCGCCCGTTCCCGCGCCCGGCCATCTGCCCGCGCCCGCGACATGGCCGGTGAGCGAGCATCTGGGCGACTGGGGCCTTCTGCCGACCGCGCCCGACTGGGCCGGGGGCATGCGCGAGGAATGGACGCCGGGCGAGCCGGGCGCGCGCGCGCGGCTCGAAACTTTCGCAGGCCGTGCCCGACGCTATGGCGAGGAACGGAACCTGCCTGCGCGCGAGGGCACCTCGCGGCTCTCGCCCCACCTGCATTTCGGCGAGATTTCGCCCGCGACCGTCTGGCACGCGGTTGGTGGGGCGGGCGGCTCGGTCGATGTGTTCCTGAGCGAACTGGGCTGGCGCGACTATGCCCAGAACCTGATCCTTCAGGCGCCCGACTATGGCACGCGCAATGGCCGGGCGGCCTTCGATGCGATGGCATGGCGCGAGGCGCCCGCCGAACTGGCCGCGTGGCAGCAGGGGCGCACCGGCTATCCGATCGTGGATGCAGGGATGCGCCAGCTCTGGCACACCGGCTGGATGCACAACCGGGTGCGGATGATCGCGGCCAGTTTCCTCGTCAAGCATCTGCTGATCGACTGGCGCGCGGGCGAGCAATGGTTCTGGGATACCCTCGTCGATGCCGACTACGGGGCGAATGCCACCAACTGGCAATGGGTGGCCGGAAGCGGGCTGGACGCGAACATGTTCGTGCGGATCATGGCGCCGCTGGTGCAGTCGCCCAAGTTCGACGCGGCGGCCTATATCCGCCAATGGGTGCCCGAACTGGCGCACCTGCCCGATGGGGAGATCCACGATCCATCGGGGCTTGCCCGTCCGCGTGGCTATCCCGCACGGATCGTCGAACATGCTGCCGCCCGTGCCCGTGCGCTGGCAGCCCATGCGGCGATGAAGGAGGACGTGTAGGGAAGCGGGCTTTTTCAGCCGCTGTGGTTCATCACCAGCGTGTCGTGCTCGCGCGTGGTCAGCAGGTTGTCGAAGGCGCAGCCGACGATCCCGGCATGCCACCAGACCACTTCGGCCTCGCGCGGGTCCATGCCGGGCAGGCTCAGTGAAATCCTGGTGCCGATGGCGATCCGGCTGGAAGCCAGCGCCGAAAAACCGGCGAGCGAGAGATCGAGCACGAGGGTCTGGGTCGCCCGCGCGCCGGGCCGGCGCAACTTGCTGGGAATTACGAGACGCGAGCGCGGCGCACACCGGTCGTCGCTGGCGGCGGCTTCGTAGTCTTCCTGCCATTTGATCGTCGGCATGGAAACGCCCCGTTGCTGCTGTCAAACCGAAACGCTGCATCGCGCTTCGTGGGCAAACGATGAGCAAATTGCCTTACTATCGGGTTAACAGGCGGGCGGGGCACAAAAAAATCCCCGCCATGACACACTGAACGGTGTGCCGTGACGGGGGCGTGGTGGGGGCTGTCGTTGCCGGAAGGCGGCTTGTCAGCGCGGCTTTTCGATGCGTTCGCGATGCGGGCTGGCAAAAGGTTCGCTCGCAAGGGCGACGATCCGGTCGGCCACGACTTCGGGCGGCTTCACGCTCGACGGGTTTTCGCCCGGATAGGCCTTGGCGCGCATCTTGGTGCGCGTGGCGCCCGGATCGAGGATCGCCACGCGGATCGCGCTGGTGCTGGCCACTTCGCGGGCATAGCTTTCGAGCAGGGCGTCGAAGGCGGCCTTGGTCGCGCCATAGGCCCCCCAATAGGCACGCGGGGCGGCGCCCACGCTGCTGGTCAACCCGATCACGCGCGCATCCTGGCTGCCCTTGAGCAGCGGGTGGAACGCGCTGATCAGCGATTGGGTGGCCAGCACGTTGAGCGTCATCGCGCGCGACAGGTCGCGCGGTTCGATCTGCCAGACCGGGGTGAGCGTGGGCAGCACGGCCGCGTTGATCACCAGCAGGTCGAGCGCGGCCCAACGATCGGAAATCGCCGTGGCCAGACGCGCGATGCCATCGGGTTCGGTCAGGTCGACCGGGGCGATGGTGGCAGCGCCGCCGGCCTGAAAGATCGCGTCTTCCACGCGTTCGAGGTCGGAGGCCGTGCGCGCGACGAGCACGACATGCGCGCCCGCAGCGGCCAGAGCCTTGGCCGTGGCCGCGCCAATGCCCCGGCTGGCGCCCGTGACGAGCGCCAGTTGACCGGCCAGCGGCTTGCCCGGCGCGGATGCTCCTGCGGCCCCGCTCACCCTCAGGCGACCCTGGCGGGCTTGGACTTGACCTTGGCCGGGGCGCAGACCGGGGCCCGGTCGCCCATGTCGGTCAGGCGGGTGGGGTAGTCGCCGGTGAAGCAGGCGTCGCAATATTGCGGGCAGCTGCTGTCGCGCTGGGCTTCACCCACGGCGCGATAGAGCCCGTCGATCGACACGAAGGCAAGGCTGTCGGCCTGGATGAACTCGGCCATGGCGGCGATGTCCATGCGGGCGGCGAGCAGCTTCGAGCGTTCGGGCGTATCAACGCCATAGAAGCACGAATGCTCGGTCGGCGGGCTGGCGACGCGGAAGTGAACCTCGCGCGCGCCGGCTTCGCGCATCATCTGCACGATCTTGAGGCTGGTGGTGCCGCGCACGATCGAATCGTCGATCAGCACGATGCGCTTGCCCTCGACGAGCTTGCGGTTGGCATTGTGCTTGCGCTTCACGTCGGCGTTGCGGGCGCCGTCGGAAGGCTGGATGAACGTGCGGCCCACGTAGTGCGAGCGGATGATCCCCAGTTCGAAGGGAATGCCCGACTGCTGGGCATAGCCGAGCGCGGCGGGCACGCCGCTGTCGGGAACGGGGATGACCAGATCGGCTTCGGCGGGGTTTTCGAGCGCCAGCTGCATGCCGATGGCCTTGCGCACTTCATAGACCGAGCGTCCGCCGAGCACCGAGTCCGGGCGGCTGAAATAGACGTGTTCGAAGATGCACGGGCGCTGGGCGGTGTCGCCGAACGGGCGGTGCGACTGGATCGAGCCGTCGAGGCTGACCTGGATCAGCTCGCCCGCCTCGACTTCGCGCACGATGTCCGCGCCCACCACGTCGAGCGCGACGCTCTCGCTGGCAAAGACCACCGCATCGCCCAGCTTGCCCATGACCAGCGGACGGATGCCGAGCGGATCGCGGCAGGCGATCATGCCCTCGGGGGTCATGCAGATCAGCGAATAGGCGCCTTCGACCAGACGCAGCGCGTCGACGAAGCGGTCAAGCAGGGTGGGGTAGCGGCTCGTCGCCACGAGGTGGATGATCACCTCGGTATCGGACGTCGACTGGAAGATCGCGCCCTTCTGCACGAGGTCGCGCTTGAGGAACATCGCGTTCGAGATGTTGCCGTTGTGCGCGATGGCAAAGCCGCCCGCGGCCAGATCGGCAAACAGGGGCTGCACGTTGCGCAGGCCCGAGCCGCCGGTCGTCGAATAGCGGACATGGCCCGCAGCCATCATGCCGGGCAGTTCGGCAATGGCTTCGCCGCTGGAGAAATTCTGGGCGACGTGGCCGATGCCGCGCCGCGAATAGAATTCCTGGCCATCGAAACTGGTGATGCCCACGGCTTCCTGACCGCGATGCTGGAGGGCATGAAGCCCCAGCGCGGTCATAGCCGCCGCGTCGCGTGCGCCCAGCACGCCGAAAATGCCGCATTCCTCGCGCAGCTTGTCGCCGTCGCTGTCTTCGAAGGGATTGGTGGTGATCATGTGTCTCGCAAGCGCCCGCGCCAAAGACTCGCGCCCGAGCCGGATGTCTCGGGGGGGCGAGCAACGGCGCCCATGTGGCGAGGTTTGCCGCCAAAGGCAAGGCCTGCGGCGTCCCGGATTGGCCAAAGGCCCCATTGGACGGGGAAATATTGCCCTTGCGCAACGATTTGGTGACAGTCCGGGGATGGTTGTGCCCGCGTGGCATGGCATGGCGGACAATATTTAGCCAACGTGGTTGTCCTTAGGTCGAAATTAACCAGTCATGCGGCAAGGCTTCCGGCCATGTCCGCTGCGCCGCCAGCCTCTCCTGCCTCCTTTCGCCGTCCTTCGTGGCGGTTCGCCGCTGTTGGCGGGGGCGCGCCGGGGGATCGGACGAAGGCGGGCACCGGGTTTTACGGGCACGCAGGCCGGGGCCTTGCGGGTCGCGACAGCGGGGCGCAGGACACTGGCTTCCGCGAAATTTACCCTGAAGGCACCGGCGGTGGCGTGATCGGAGCGGCCCTTGTCGGGCTGGCCTATTTTGCCTGTGCCATGCTCTCGGTGGAGTACAGCCGCTCCAACGGCGGTGTCGCGATGGTCTGGGGCGCCAATGCCATGCTGGCCGCGCGGCTTCATGTGCTGCCGGTGCGCAAATGGCATGCAACGCTCGTGGCCGCAGGGTTGGCGAGTTTTCTGGTGACCGGCTGCTTTGGTCTGGGATGGGCACCGGCGCCCGCGCTGGCCCTGGTCAATCTGGCTGAAAGCGCGGTTGCCGCGCTGCTGGTCCGCCATCTGACCGTGCAGTACTGGCCTTCGCGGATGATCTGCTGGATGCTCGGCTATGGTCTGGGGATCGGGCTGATGGTGCCGCTGGCCGGAGCCCTGATCGGGGCGGGGGTCGTGGTGAAGCTGTCCGGGCTGGCCTTCGGGCCCAATTTCGGAACATGGATGGTCGGCCATTCGCTCGGGATGCTGCTGGTGCTGCCGCCTTTTGCAATGCTGGCGTGCAAGCTTCGCAAGGGGCAGCCGCTGTTCGACGAGGGACGCGGACTGCGGGCGGCCTTGCTGATCACCGCGACGGTTGCGCTGGCCACGGCGGTCTTTGCCCAGCCCGCCCGACCCTTGTTGCTGTTTCCGCTCCTGCTGGTGCTGTTCTCGGCAACATGGGCCAATGCGCTGGTCGCGCTGGCGCTGCCGATGATTCTGGCGACGGTCGGCGGGTTCATGACCCTCCATGGCTATGGACCGATCGCCCTGATGACACCGGTTCACGGCGAGCTGGGCATCGTGGGCGGCCATATGCAGTTCCTGCAACTCTATCTGGCGGTTGTCGCGCTGTCGGTCCTGCCGCTCGTGGCCGAGCGGGAGCGGCGGCAGCAGCGCCTGCACGAACTGGCGCGCAGCGAGGCGCACTACCGGCTGCTCTCCGACCATGCCAGCGACGTGATCATGCATCTGGGGTGCGAGGGCGACGTGCGCTATGCCTCGCCCGCCATTGCCCGGCTTACCGGCCATGCGCCGGGCGAACTGGCCGGCGCCCCGTTGTCGCGCATCGTCATGCCCGCCTATCACGAGGCCGTGGCCGGGGCCTGGCAGGCGGCCATCGCAAGGCCGGGGCACCCGGTCGCGGTCGAATATCTGGGGCGCTGCAAGTCAGGCGATCCGCACTGGCTGGAAACCCATTTCCGGGGCATCGCCGACGAAGAGGGCCATGTCGAGGGGCTGGTCAGCGTCACCCGCGATATTGCCTCGCGCAAGCGGATCGAGGAAGATCTGGCCCATGCGGCGATGACCGATCCCTTGACCGGCATTCCCAACCGTCGCGCCTTCTTCGACATGGCCGGGCGCCTCGAAGCGGCTGAAAACGACGGGGCGCCCACGACCCTCGCGCTGATCGACATCGACTTCTTCAAGCAGGTCAATGACCGTTACGGGCACGGCGTGGGCGACGAGGTGCTGGAGGTCTTCGGGCGGACTGCGCAGGCTGTCGTGCGGGCCAGCGATATCCTCGCGCGGATCGGGGGCGAGGAATTCGCGCTGCTGATGCCCGATACCGATATCGAAGGCGCACAGGTGGTGTGTCGCCGTCTGGCCGCCGCCGTTGCCGGAATGGGGGTCGAGACGCCGCAGGGCATCGTGCGGATCACGGTGAGCATGGGGCTGGCCGCCGTTGCGGGGTGTACCGATCTGGCGCTGGCTGCGGCCGATACGGCGCTCTATCGCGCCAAGAGCGAGGGGCGCGCCCGCCTGCGCGTGGCGGCGTAAGAGCTTACCTAGCGGGATGTCCGGGAACTCTTTGCCGCGCGGCGCATTGGGCGCGCGGCGGGGTGAGGCGTCTTGCCCCGCTGGCGGGGCCGTCCTAAAGCGGGGCGGGCCAGCTGGTTTTTCCAGCCGGTTTTGCCTCTCGCCAGCCTTCTTCCCGTATCGAAAGTGCTCTCCACTTGATCCTCTCGCCATTCGAATGGACCATCGCCAAGCGTTACATGCTGCCGGGGCGGGGGGAGGCCTTTATCGCCATGGTCGCCGGGATCAGCCTCGTGGCGGTCATGCTGGGCGTGGCCGCGCTGGTCATCGTGATGAGCGTGATGAACGGCTTTCGCGCCGAACTGCTCGACAAGATCGTGGGGCTCAACGGCCATGCGGTGGTGCAGGCCTATGGCGGGCGGCTCGACGACTGGCAGGATATTCTCGCCCGTCTCGAAAAGACCCCCGGCGTCACCCGCGCCTCGCCCCTGATCGAGCAGCCCCTGCTCGCGAGCTTCAATGGCCGGGTCGAGGCGATCCTCGTGCGCGGCAATACCCCCACGGACATCAACCGCCTGTCCGACAAGCTCAAGAGCGGTTCCTTGTCCGCGCTGCAACCGGGCAACGATGCGGTCGCCATCGGCTCGCGGCTGGCCGAAAGCCTGGGCGCGCAAGTGGGCGACACGATCACCATCATCAATCCGGCGGGGCGGTCGACCCCGTTCGGCACCGTGCCGCGTCAGGTCGCCTACAAGGTTGCCGCGATATTCGAGATCGGCGTTTACGACTATGACAATGCCTTCGTCGTCATGCCCATTCCCGATGCGCAGACCCTGCTGCTGACCGGGGATTCCATCGGCATGATCGAGGTGACGACGACCGACCCGGACACCGTGGGGCAGACGCTCGCCCCGCTGAAAAAGGCGCTGGAAGGCCGCGCGGTGATCACCGACTGGAAGACCCTCAATGCCAGCCTGTTCGAGGCCCTCGCGGTCGAGCGGGTGGCGATGTTCGTGGTGCTTTCGATCATCGTGCTGGTGGCCGTGTTCAACATCCTCTCCTCGCTGATCATGCTCGTGCGCGCCAAGACGCGCGACATCGCGATCCTGCGCACGATGGGCGCCTCGCGAACCAGCCTGCTCAAGATCTTCATGACCATCGGCTTCGTGATCGGCGCGATGGGGACGGCGGTGGGCCTCGTGCTGGGCTTCGTCTTCCTCTATTTCCGCCAGCCGATCGTCCATCTGGTCGAGATCCTGACCGGACAGAACCTGTGGGACCCCTCGATCCGCTTCCTTACCGAACTGCCCAGCCGCAGCGATCCGGTCGAAATCACCGTGATCGCGGTCATGGCGCTGGTCCTCAGCTTCCTGGCCACGCTCTATCCCGCCTTCAAGGCGGCAAGCACCGATCCGGTGCAGGTGCTCCGTTATGAATGAACCTGTCGTCCACCTGAAGAACCTTCGCCGCAGCTTCGAACAGGGCGGCGTGCGCATCGACGTCCTGCGCGGGGTCAATCTGGAAATCCGCCCCGGCGAGATCGTCGCGCTGCTCGGGCCCTCGGGCTCGGGCAAGTCGACGATGCTTCAGGCCGTGGGCCTGCTCGAAGGCGGCTTCGAGGGGGTGATCGAGATCGCGGGCACCGATGCGGCGGCGCTGGGGGCAGACGCGCGCACTGCGCTGCGCCGCGACCATCTGGGCTTCGTCTACCAGTTCCACCATCTCCTGCCCGATTTCAACGCGACCGAGAATGTCATTTTGCCCCAACTCGTGGCCGGTCGCCGCGAGGGCGAGGCCCGTGCGCGGGCAAGCGAACTGCTCACCGCGCTCGGCCTTGGCCACCGCCTCGACCATCGCCCCAGCCAGCTTTCGGGCGGCGAGCAGCAGCGCGTGGCCGTGGCCCGCGCGCTGGCCAATCGCCCCGCACTGGTGCTGGCGGACGAGCCGACCGGCAACCTCGACGAGGCGACTGCCGACCGCGTGCTCGACGAATTTCTCAAGCTCGTGCGCGGCGAGGGCAGTGCGGCGCTGGTGGCCACCCACAACGAACGTCTGGCATTTCGCATGGACCGGGTGATGCGTTTGCAGGACGGTGTGCTCGTATAAAATAAAGCACGTTCTGGAAGAGCGCGTTGCTACGTAATATGCGCCAAAATGGCTCTCGTTTGATGATTCGCGCGGAAACCTGTGAAGGCTCCATGCGTTGATTCAATCACCCGGAAAGGGAGCCCAAGGAGGGTTTGTCTGATGAATACCACCATTCGCGCTGAAGCGCATGATCAGGGCCAGGATTTCTGGAATGTTCACGCCACCATCGTCACGCGGGAGGCTGCTGGCGGCCTGCTGCATGGCTTTGCCGCGCTCCATTCCGGCAGCTTTGCCCAGATGGTCGGCCTGCTCGCGCGCATGCCCGAGGCCGACCGCGCCGATCTGGTGATCGAGCGGTCCGGCGATCGCAACTATGGCCCCGAAGAGGCCCTCGAACTCTACGGACGCGAGGACTATCCTCTCTGATCGTCTGTCCGAAATTCGCGAAAAGGCGAATTTCGGTTGGGCACCGGCCCGGTGCCCAACGATCCGAAACGATGGTTTCGGATCAGGAGCCAGGGTAAAAACGGCTGGAGCGTGCCGCCATGGCAGGCCGGAGCGATGCCGAGGGTGGCATCGTTCCTTGCCGTGGCGGCCAGCCTGCCGGATCTCCTGATCCGGGCTCGCTCGTTTTTGCGGATTTCTGACGAAAACCGCCGTCAGGGCATGGCCGGGGCATGGATGCACGGTTGATCCCTGTTTCGCGTCGTGGCAGCAGGCCATCGAGATGGGGCGGCAGTACGGCTCCATCCGGAGACGCAGCATGACCGCCAAGACCGCGCACACGATTGCCGATTTCACCGCGCGCCTGCCCGGTGGCCAGGAAGTGAGCCTGGCCGACAAGCTGGGCAAAGTCGTGCTGGTGGTGAACACGGCCTCCAAGTGTGGCTATACCCCGCAATACGAAGGCCTTGAGGCGCTCTGGCGCGAGATGGGCCCGCGCGGGTTCGAGATTCTGGCGTTTCCGTGCAACCAGTTCGGCGGGCAGGAGCCCGGCAGCGCCGCCGAGATCGAAAGCTTCTGCAAGGTCAACTTCGGCCTGAGCTTTCCGCTCATGGACAAGATCGATGTCAACGGGCCCCAGGCCGCGCCGCTTTACGAGTGGCTCAAGTCGGGCGCGCGGGGGATCTTGCTGACCCGCTCGATCAAGTGGAACTTCACCAAGTTCCTCGTCGACCGGCAAGGGCGCGTGGTGCGCCGCTATGCCCCCAAGGCGCCCCCGCACATGCTTCAACAGGACATTCTCGCGCTGTTGTAAGGGTTTGATCCGAAACTGTCGTTTCGGATTGTTCGGGAGCAGCCGACGGTTTCCGTTGTAACATATCGCCATGTTTGGCAGACCTTCGCGCAAGCGAACCGCTTGTTTTCATGAGGGACTGTTGATGACAAAGACGATTCACATGGCGCTGGCCGCCAGTGCGCTTGCGCTGGCGGTGCCGTTTTCGCCTGTTCTGGCCAAGGCCCCGGCTCCTGCTGCTGCGCCGGCACAGGGCGAGGACGCGCGTCTGACCGCCTTCCTCAACGCCGAATTCGACGCCGAGCTGGCGATGCGCCCGCAACTGGCGACCCGGCTGGGCCTCGGGCAGGGGATCGACCGTCTCGACGACATCAGCGACGCGGCCCAGCTCAAGCGGCTCGAATGGCGGCGGGCCAGCGTGGCACGGATGAAGGCGACTTTCGTGCGCGACCGCCTCTCGCCCGAGGGGCGCATCAATTATGACATCTGGGCCCTCGAACTCGACCGCGCCGAGCAGCAGTATCGCTTCCGCGCCTATCAGCCGCCGTTCTATTCGTTCCTCTATTCGATCCACGCCAGCCTGCCCAATTTCCTGATCAGCACGCATCAGGTCCACGATCTGGCCGAACTGCGCGGCTATGTCGCACGGCTGGGGGCGATGCCGGGTGTTCTGGATACGGCCATCGCGCAGAGCAGGGACTCTGCCCGGCAGGGCGTGATCCCGCCGCGCTTTCAGCTCGAACGGGTGATCGCGGGCAGCCAGCGCCTGATCACCGGCGCGCCCTTCGATACCGGTGCGGATTCGCCGCTCTGGGCCGACATTCAGGCCAAGATTGCCAAGGCGCAGGCCGCAGGCACGATTTCGGAAGGCGACGGCAAGGCTTATTCCGCGCAGGCGCGCACGGCGATCCTCGCGCTCGCCCCGGCCTATCGCGCGGTGATCGCCTGGGCACAGGGCGAACTGCCCCATGCGCCTTCGGGCGTGGTTGGCGCAGGCTCGCTGCCGGGCGGGGCGGCCTGGTACGAGACGGCGCTGCGCCTCAACACCACGACCGACATGACCGCGCAGCAGATCCACGCGCTCGGCCTGTCCGAAGTGACCCGCATCGCCGCCGCCGAAGACGCGCTGGCCAGGAAGGCGGGCTTTGCCGATGCTGCCGCGCTGCGCGCCGACATCATGGCCAAGGACCCGCCGCGCCCATGGACCGATGAACTGCGCGCGCAGCGTCTGGCCAGGGCCAATGCCATCGTGGAGGCCAATCGCAAGCTTCTGCCCGGCTATTTCAACGCCTTGCCCGCCTATGGCACGCAAGTCGTGCGCGAGCCTTCGTTCAGCGAAGTGGCGGGCGGGGCGGCCCATGCCCAGTTCGCCAGCCCCGATGGCAAGCGTCCGGGGCAGGTCTTCCTGCACATGCTGGGCACCAAGGATGTCGACGCCGGGGTCTACAGCCTGATGTGCCACGAGGGCATCCCCGGCCACCTGCTGCAAGGCGACATCCAGGTCCGCCAGACCGGCACCCCGCTGTTCCGCAAGGGCTATGGCTATGTCGCCTTCAACGAGGGCTGGGCGCTCTATGCCGAGGCCTTGTGCAGCGAGATGGGGGCGTTCCCCGATGCGGCGGCCGATCTCAAGCGGCTCGACTACGAACTGTTCCGCGCCGCGCGACTGGTGGTCGATACCGGCCTTCATGCCAAGGGCTGGTCGGAGGATCAGGCTGTTGCCTACCTGATCGACGTTGCCCACTATCCGTCCGACGATGCCCGCTCGGAAGTGCGCCGCTACATCACGCTGCCGGGGCAGGCGACCGGCTACAAGATCGGCATGCTCAAGATCATGGCCTTGCGCGCAAAGGCACAGGCCGCGCTGGGCCAGAAGTTCGACTTGCGCGGGTTCGACGACGTGGTGGTGAGCGCGGGCTCGGTGCCGCTGTCCGTGCTGGAAGCCCGCGTCGAGGCCTGGATCGCCGCGCAGCGATAAGGGAGCGCCTGACAATCTGTTGATGAGGGGCGCTATGCCCCCTCAAAAAATCGCGAAGGCCATGCTATCTGGGGCCCATGGCCTTCGCACCTTTCGTTCCGCTGCGCGTCTTCTCGTCCTACACGATGCTCGATGGCGCCATCGACCCCAAGGCGATTGCCAAGACGGCGGAAAAGCGCGGCTTCCCGGCCATCGCGATCACCGACCGCAACGGTCTTTATGGCAGCGCCGCCTTTGCCAAGGCCTGCAAGGACGCGGGCGTGCAGCCGGTGGTGGGCACGATGCTGGCCGTTGCCCGCCCCCAGCGCGAGGGGGCGAGCGCGCCTGGTTTTGGCCCGCAGGCGCCGACCATCGACTGGCTGGCGATCTATGCGCAGGACGAGCGCGGCTACGACAATATCTGCCACCTCGTCAGCCGCGCCCACCTCGATCGCCCGCTCGAATATGCGCCCCATGTCCTGTTGAGCGACCTCGAAGGCCATACCGATGGCCTGATCTGCCTGACGGCTGCCGGGGAGGGGGCGCTCGTGCGCCTGCTCGCGGGCGAACAGCAGAGCGCGGCGGAAAGCTACCTCGACACGCTTCAGGCGCTGTTCCCCGACCGGCTCTACCTCGAACTGGCACGCCGGGGCGAAGCGGCCGAGGAAGCCGCCGAAGACGCCCTGATCGCGCTGGCCTATGCGCGCGACCTGCCGCTCGTGGCGACCAATCCGGCCTGCTTTGCCGATGCCGGTTTCTACGACGCACACGATGCCATGCTGTGCATCGCCAGTTCGACCCACGTCGACAGCACCGACCGCCCGCGCTCCTCGCCGCAATGGTGGGTCAAGCCGATGGAGGTCATGGCCGAGCTGTTCGCCGACGTGCCCGAGGCGCTCGCCAACACCCTCGTCGTCGCCCAGCGCACGGCCTGCATCCCGCCCAAGCGCAAGCCGATCCTGCCCAGCCTCGCGGGTGACAAGGAGGGCGAGGCCCGCGCCTGTGCCGCCGACAGCCGCACCGGCCTCGTCGCGCGCCTGCTGTCCTATTACCCGCAAGCGGCGCACGCCGAACTGGAGCAGGTCCTGTGCATGGGCCCCGATGCCGAGCCCGATCCGGCCCAGTTCCCGGAACTGGCCGCCGCCGGCGCGTGGGAGGAAGTGCTCGACTATCGCAAGCGCCTCGAATTCGAGATCGCGATCATCAACCGCATGGGCTTTGGCGGCTACTTCCTGATCGTGGCCGACTTCATCAAGTGGGCCAAGGACCACGATATTCCGGTGGGGCCGGGCCGTGGTTCGGGCGCGGGCTCGCTGGTGGCCTGGGCGCTGACCATCACCGACCTCGACCCGATCAAGCTGGGCCTGCTGTTCGAACGCTTCCTCAACCCTGAACGCGTCTCGATGCCCGACTTCGACATCGACTTCTGCGAAACCCGGCGCGGCGAAGTGATCCGCTATGTCCAGCAGAAATACGGCGCTGATCACGTCGCCCAGATCATTACGTTCGGCAAGCTCAAGGCCCGCGCCGTGCTGCGCGACACGGGCCGCATCCTCCAGATGAGCTATGGCCAGACCGACCGCCTGTGCAAGATGGTGCCCAACCACCCGACCGACCCGTGGACGCTCGAACGCGCGCTCAACGGGGTGATGGAACTGAAGCGCGAGTATGACCGCGACCCCGAGGTCAAGCGCCTGATCGATCTGGCCATGCAGCTCGAAGGCCTGCCGCGCAACTCCTCGACCCACGCGGCGGGCGTGGTCATCGGCGACCGTCCACTCGCCCAGCTCGTGCCGCTCTACCGCGATCCGCGCTCCGACATGCCGGTGACCCAGTTCGACATGAAGCATGTCGAGGACGCTGGCCTCGTCAAGTTCGACTTCCTCGGCCTCAAGACGCTTTCGGTTTTACGCAAGGCGGTCGATCTTCTGGGCAAGCGGGGGATCACCATCGATCTCTCGCAGCTTCCGCTCGACGACGTGGAAGTCTACCGCCTGCTTCAGGTTGGCGATACGGTCGGCGTGTTCCAGCTCGAATCCGAAGGCATGCGGCGCACGCTTGCGGCGGTGAAGCCCACCAATTTCGGTGACATCATCGCGCTCGTCTCGCTCTACCGTCCGGGCCCGATGGATAACATTCCCTTGTTCGGCCGTCGCAAGAACGGGCTGGAAAGCATTGAATATCCACACGACAAGCTTTCGGGCATCCTGTCTGAAACCTACGGGATCTTCGTCTATCAGGAACAGGTGATGCAGGCCGCGCAGATCCTGGCGGGCTATTCGCTGGGCGATGCTGACTTGCTGCGCCGCGCGATGGGCAAGAAGATCCAGGCGGAAATGGATGCCCAGCGCCTGCGTTTCGTGGCGGGCTGCAAGGAGGTTTCGGACATCGAGGCGGGCAAGGCCAACGAACTGTTCGACTTGATCGACAAGTTCGCCGGCTATGGCTTCAACAAGAGCCACGCGGCAGCCTATGCCCTGCTGGCCTATCACACCGCCTGGTTCAAGGCGCACTACCCCCACGAATTCTTCGCAGCCTCCATGTGCTTCGATATGCATCAGTCTGAAAAGCTGAATGTTTTTGTCGACGACATGCGCCGCAAGGGGGTCGCGCTGGCCGGGCCCGACATCAACGCGTCGGAGGCCGAATTCACGGTCGAGCGCACCACCGATGGCCATGCGGTGCGTTATGCGCTCGCGGGCCTGCGCAACGTGGGCGAAAAGGCGATGGATGCCATCGTTGCCGAGCGCGAGGCCAATGGGCCCTTCGCCACGCTCGACGACCTGTTCAAGCGCATCCCGGCAGGCTCGATGAACCGCCGCCAGCTCGAAGCGCTGGCCGCGGCGGGCGCGCTCGATTGCCTCGACACCAACCGCGCGAAGATCATCGCCAACGCCGAACTGCTGATGGCTGTCACCGACGAGGCGGTGCGCACGCGCACGTCCGGGCAGGGCGGGCTGTTCGGTGGCGACGGCCACGACCAGCCCGCAACGCGCCTCGTCGAAACCAAACCGTGGAGCCGCGCCGACCAGATGGCCGCCGAGCGCGAGAACTTCGGGTTCTATTTCGCCGCCCACCCGGTCGAGGAATATCGCGCGGTCGCCAGCGCCAATGGCGCGCGGACCTATGGCAGCCTGATGGCGGGCGCCGGAGAAGGCGGCGGGGGCCGTTCGGGCGCGGTCATGGCCGCGCTCGTCGAGAACGTCCAGAAGCGCAAGACCAAGCGCGGCAAGGACTTCATCATGGCCGATTTCTCGGACAGCAGCGGCCTGTTCACGGCCTCGTGCTTCGAGGAATCGCTGGTCGACGATTTCGTCCAGTGGGCCCGCGAGGGAACCTGCGTCCTGCTCAATGTCGAACTCGACCGTCCCAATGCCGACGAGCCCCCGCGCGTGACCGTGCGCGGCGGGCGCCCGCTCTCCTCGGTAACGAACGCGGCGCGGATGCACCTCACGCTCGACGTGGGCAGTGTCGAGGCCATCCGCGAACTCGCGCTGCTCCTGCCCCGGCAGGAGGACGCCAAGGGTGAAGTGATCGCCCGCTTGCGCACAGGCACGGGCGAGGCCCCGCGCGTGCGACTGGGCCGCAATTTCAAGCTCGACACCGACCTGATCGAACGGCTGCTGCCGATCGAGGGGCTGGCCAATGTGGCGCTGACGGCCAAGGCCGACAGTCACTTGCGGCTGGTGAAATAGGCTTTCGCGAAGAAGCCGGAACGAAAGCGCCGGACAGAAAGGGATTAAGGATGCTGCTGGGTTCCATGCAGGATTGGCCGCTGCGCGTGGGCCGCCTGATCGACCATGCCGCGCGCGAACATGGCCACCGCGCCATCGTGAGCCGCTGGGCCGACGGGCGCGAGACACAGACCACCTGGGGGCAGGTGCGTGTCGATGCGCTCAAGCTGGCGCGCACCTTGCGCGAGGCCGGGATCGGCGCGGGCGACCGCGTGGCGACGCTGGCCATGAACCATGCCGCCCATCTGGTCGCCTGGTATGGCGTGCCGGGGGCAGGCGCCGTGCTCCACACGCTCAACCCCCGCCTGTTCGACGATCAACTGGCCTATATCGTCAACCATGCGCAGGACCGTGTGCTGCTGTTCGACGCCGCCTTTGCCCCGCTGGTCGAGCGGATGAAGCCGCACTGGCCGAGCATCGAGCACTATGTCTGCTTCGACAGCGCCGGGCCTGCGCCGCTGTTTGCCGACTGGATCGAAGGGGCGGAGGCCGAAGGCTGGGTCGAGGGCGACGAGCGCGAGGCCTGCATGCTCAGTTATACCAGCGGCACGACCGGCGATCCCAAGGGCGTGCTCTATTCGCACCGCTCGACCGTGCTTCATGCTTTCGGTGTGCTTCAGCCGCAGATTTTCGCGCTGGAAAGCCGCTCGGTCATGTTGCCTGTCGTGCCGATGTTCCATGCTGCCTGCTGGGGCATTCCCTGGGGCACGGCGATGGTGGGGGCGAGCCTGGTCTTCTCGGCGGTCGCCGATCCGGCGGTGCTGACCGACCTGATGGAGCGCCATGGCGTCACCTCGCTGGCCGGGGTGCCGACGGTCTGGCTGGCGCTGGCCGACTATGCCGACGCCCACCGCGAAGGACGCTTCCCGCCTGCCTTGCGCGATGTCCTGTGCGGCGGTTCGGCGCTGCCGCCCGACCGGATCGCCCGGTTCATGGCGCAGGGGCTGCGCGTCAGCCATGCCTGGGGCATGACCGAAACCTCGCCCATCGGCACCGCCGGGGGCGAGCCGTGGAACTGGGACGATCTTTCACCGGGCGAACGCCTCGCGCTCAAGTCCAAGCAGGGGCGCCCGCCTTTCGGCGTCGAGATGCGCTGCGTTTCGCTCGACGATCCGGCTGAGGTCCTCCCGCGCGATGGCCAGACACCCGGCGCGCTGCAAGTGCGCGGGCCATGGGTGATCGAGCGCTATTACCGGGCCGAGCACGACGCCGTGAACGCGCAAGGCTGGTTCGACACCGGCGACGTGGCGATCCTCCACCCCGACGGCACCTTGCAGATCACCGACCGCACCAAGGACGTGATCAAGTCGGGCGGGGAATGGATCAGTTCGGTCGAACTGGAAAACGCCGCGATCAGCCATCCCGCGCTCGCGCAGGCGGCGGCCATCGGCCTGCTCCATCCGCGCTGGGACGAACGGCCCCTGCTGGTCGTCGTCTTGCGCGAGGGCGCGCAGGCGAGCGTGGCGGAGGTGATCGACCATCTGGCCAGCCGGGTGGCCAAATGGTGGCTGCCCGATGCGGTGGTCTTCGTCGAGGCCCTGCCGCTGACAGCGACAGGGAAAATCTCGAAGAAGCATTTACGGCTGCAATTTCAGGATTTTGTCTGGTGAATCCAGAAAATTCCGAATGTTCGTTCCATGTCTCGTCATCCCCGCGCAGGCGGGGATCCAGTGACGAGGGCCGCGCACGGCAACGAAGCACGGAATCTGGATTCCCGCCTGCGCGGGAATGACAAAGTGAATCAGTGCTAATCAGATTTGCATTTCAAACCTCAGGACGAATCTCAAAGATCCGAAAACGGCTGGAGCAAATCCATCTGCCCATCGCGCGAAGGCGCGCGAAACTGTTCGCAGTCCAGATCGAGCCTGTCCTGTGCAATCCCCGCGCGCCGCACGCCCAGCCGGAACCGTGTGCGCACCAGATCGGCCCAGACGCCCTTGGGCTTCATCCGGGTGTGAAAGCTCGCCTCGTAGTCCTTGCCCCCGCGCATCGACTGGATGATGTGCATGACTTTGCCAGCCCGGTCGGGAAAGTGAACGTCGAGCCACTCGCGAAACAGCGGTGCCACTTCATGGGGCAGGCGGACCATGATCCAGCTGGCCGAGCGCACCCCGCGTGCGCCCGCTTCCATCAGGATATCCTCGATAAAACAGTCGGTAATGGCGGGAATGACAGGGGAAAGCCCAAGATGGGCTGGCACCCCGGCCTCGACCAGCCGGGCGAGGGCATCGAGCCGCCTGGCCGGGCTGGCTGCACGCGGTTCGAGCAGCGAGGACAGGCGCGGGTCGAGGCTGGTGATCGAGATCCCCACCGCCACCAGCCGCCGCGCAGCCAGCGCGCGCAGCAGGTCCAGATCATCGAGCACGCGCGCTGATTTCGTGGTGATCGTCACCGGATGGCCGACCTCAAGGCACAGTTCGAGCACCTGCCGGGTGATCCGGTAGTCCCGCTCGATCGGCTGGTAGGGATCGGTGTTGGTCCCCATGGCGAGCGGGCGCGGGGTATAGCCGCGCTTGGCAAAGGCCTGCCGCAGCAGGGCGGCGGCCTGCGGCTTGGCAAACAGCTTGGTTTCAAAATCGAGGCCGGGCGAGAGATCGTGATAGGCGTGGGTGGGGCGCGCATAACAATAGATGCAACCATGCTCGCACCCGCGATAGGCGTTTAGCGAGCGGTCGAACGGGATGTCGGGCGAGGTGTTGAAGGTCAGGACCGACTTGGGGAATTCGGGCGTGACACTCGTGCGCAGGCGCGGCGGCGCACCATCGACGACCAGCGCATCATCGCGCCAGTCGCCATCAGCCTCGCGCGTGGCAAGGCCAAAGCGCGTGGGAACCGCGCACGATTGCGCACCTCTGCCCCGGATTCGTTCCATGGCCTGATTGGAACATAAAAAGAACAAATGGGCAAGGACTACCTTGCCGCCGCTCCGTTTCGGAGCAAGTCCTCACTGTGTGAAGAGGAAGCGGATGAGTGCCATGGCGAAGGCAAAAACGAACGCATAGCTGAACTTGTCGAGACCATCGGGCGCGATCCCTGATCGACGCTTTCTTTTGCCGAGCAGGGTGATGATGCCACCAGCGGCAAGCGGTGTGACGACCAGGTTGATTTTGCGCAGCACAGGATTGGTGACGAAGGAATGTGGGGCGAAAGTCAGGCTGATCAGGCCTGCGAGGCCCCCGAGGATCGTGAATCCGACGCTTGAATACAGGGTGTGGATCGGATGCCTGCTTTTGAGATCGAAGCTGTAGAGGAGGCTCTTGGCCAGAACCTCGACAAAGAGTTGGAGGAGGATTTCGCCAAAAAATTGCATCACGAATTCAAAAATGAATTCCATGGCTTCCATATCCCCCGCCGTTCGCTCGGGCAGTCTTGGCAGACTGAATGGCAGGCTTGCAACACGAAACAGGGCCCGGTCGGGCCCTGTTCACGTTTCCGGGATGCCGGAGGCTTGATGAAGCCTCAGCCGGTGATGCCGTGGTCGTAGATGTCGAAGTGGAGGGCAAGGCCGCGCACGGCCAGTGCGCCGACCGCGCCGGGGGAGAGGGTGAAGCTCTCGTTGCCGGCCTGCATGAACAGGCCCACGACCATGTCGGCCTGATAGCGCGTGGTCACGTCGTGCCAGACGGTCAGGTCGTCGGTCACCGTGTCGAGCAGTTCGGCGATCTGCATCTCGATGTCGTTGGCATAGAGATCGCTGGCGCGCAGCAGCCAGCGCCCGGTTGCCGAAACGCTGGTCGCGCCGCTTTCCGAGGTGGCGGTGTCGCCCTTGACCGAGAAATCGTCGGGCGGGCAGCCGAGGCGCTCGGTCAGGTATTCCGGATCAAGGTCATCGCCAAAGAAACGCAGGGTCAGGTTGGCATCGTGAATCGGTGGCAAGGTTATTTTTCCAGCAATCGCGGCATGAGTTCCACGAAGTTGCAGGGCCGGTTCCGGCTATCCAACTGCTCGGCCAGGATGCCGTCCCAACCGTCCTTCACTGCGCCATTGGAGCCAGGCAGGGCGAAAATGTACGTCCCTCGGGCCACCACGGCGCAAGCGCGTGACTGAATGGTGCTGGTACCGATGGTCTTGTAACTGATCCAGCGGAACAACTCACCAAATCCGGGGATATCGCGCGTTTTTACCCGGTCGAGCGCCTCTGGCGTGACATCGCGGCCCGTCAGGCCGGTGCCGCCGGTGATCACCACGGCGTCAATGGCCGGATCGTCGATCCAGTTGTTGAGTCGCGTGGCGATGCGGTCGGCCTCGTCGCGTTCGAGCGCGCGCGCGGACAGGGTGTGGCCCGCGTCGCGGATGCGCTGGGCCAGAATGTCGCCCGAAGTATCCTCGTCGGGGCCGCGTGTGTCCGAGACGGTGAGCAGCGCGATCTGGATGGGCTTGAACGTGCGGGCGGGATCAACGGGCAAGCGAGGCCACCCTGATATTGTTGCCGCCTTCAAGGCCCGGAAAACGGGGCCACAGGCCTTCGACAAGGCCGATCCGGCTGTCCGACGGGCCGCCGGCCTGCCGCTCGTACATCCAGTAGTTACGCATCACGGCGGACACATAGCCGCGCGTTTCCCAATAGGGAATGGATTCCATCCACAGCAGCGGATCGCCCTGGGCATTCACTTGCGTGTTCCAGCGGCTCACCGGCGCGGGGCCGGCGTTGTAGGCGGCGATCACCTTGGGCAGCAGGCCCCCGGTCGCGCTGTTGTCGCGCAGGCGCGCCAGATAGGCCTGCCCGAACGCGAGGTTGACCCCCGGCATGTCGAGCTGGCTGTCGAGGCCGGTCATCGCCGGATCGGCGCGGGCCATGTCGCGCGCGGTGCCCGGAAGAACCTGCATCAGCCCGCGCGCGCCAGCCGGGCTGATCACGGCGGTGCGGAAGTTCGATTCCTGAAGCGAATGGGCGAACAGCAGGGCCGGATCGACCTTCCAGCCATTGGCCGGAACCCACTTGGGCGCCGGATAGCGCGCGGCCTCGTCGGCGCGGGCGCCGGGCGGGGCATTGTAGGCCATCCACAACTGGGTCGAGGGCAGGCCGAGATCGCGTGCGAGGCGCGAGAGCGGGGCATATTGCGACGGGCTGCCGATCCGCGCCTGATAGCGCAGCACTTCGTCGGCCAGCCCATCGGCGCCGATTTCGGAAAGCTGGACGGCGAGGCGCACATTGTTCAGCTCGCGCAGCGATTGCCAGTCCTGCGGCGAGAAATCGGGGGTGGACGTGGTGGCCGCATTGCGCAGGCCGAGCGCTTCGCCCGCCATCATGCCATAGAGCGTGTCGCGGTTGCGCGCGGCCAGACGCAGCGATTCGGCAACCTTCTCGGGCTGGCGGCACCGCACGAAAGCACGGCTGGCCCAGTAGTGGGCGGCAGACACCAGTTCCGGGTTCGATGCCTGAAGCGCGGCCTTCTGGAAGCTGTCGGCAGCCGCCATGCAGTCGTCCATGCGCCAGCTGGCAAGGCCTGCGGTCCACAGCGCCTCGGCCACCCACGGGCCGCTGCCTTCGGTGGCCGACAAGGCCATCAGCCGGGCATTGGCATCGTCGTTCTCGATGTAGAAGCTCCACCCGATCTTCTGGCGCCATTCGGCACGCGCATCGGGCGAAAGCATGGCGTCGACGCCGTCGAGCAGGACGCGCGCGCCGGTGGGATCGTCGGCCTTGATCCGCTCGACAATGGCCTGGGCCACGCTGTCGGGCATGGTGCCGTCGGCGGTCGAATGCGGGCGGGTACGGCGCGGGGTGCCGGGCAGGGGGGCCAGTGCCTGCGTGCTGGGCATGACCGGCAGGGTGAGCGCGCCACGCTTGAGCGCGAGGCGGCCAAGCTGGTCCGACCACGGAAGGTCGGGCGCGCGCGACAGCAGGTCGGTCAGCGAGCCCAGATCGGCCTTGGGTGATGTGGCGGCCAGATAGTAGCGGGCGCGGGCCACGGCATGGAGCGGGCCATCTGCGCGCTGGCCGAGCATCGACTGGACATTGGCCCAGTCCCCGCGGTCGATCGCGGCGAAGAGCTGGGTGTAATAAGTCCGGTCGTCCTTGCTGAGCAGGGTGGGGACCGCCGAGCGGTCGGCCCGGCTGCGGAAATATTCGGCCGCCGCGCTGTTCGCGTGGGCAGGGGCCGGAATGGCAAGGCTCGCTCCCAGGGTCAGGGACACGATGGCCCCGGCCAAGGCAGGAAAACGAGCGCGAGAAAGGCGCCGGTTTGTCACGTCAGGTCTGTTCCCGTCCAGTCAAGCAGGCGGTTCCACAAGGCCGCCTTGTGCGCCGGCCGAGCCATGAGCGCCGCAAGATCGTATGCGAAAACCGCAGGTACGCATCCCTTGTCATGGTTAAACTCACGTAAATCGGCAGGCTTATTCGGTGAATTGTGCATGATCAGCGTCGAAATGCCGCTGCGCCCGAACACGAGGACCCGTTCCGGGGCGGCCAGGGCGACGTGATGGGCCAGCAGCGCGCCAAGCCCCTGCTCGCGCAACTGTGTCCAGTCGGGCATCGGCACATGGCAAGGGAGGGCGCTGGCCAGATAGACGCCGCTCCGGTCGAGCCCGAGCGCGGCGAGCAGCCCGTCGAGCAGCTTGCCCGCGCGGCCAGAGAGAAGCGTCTCCGTATCGTCGGCCTCGGGCATCGGCAGCAGGATCATCAGCCGAGCGCCAGCCGGGCCCGAAGGCGCGATCCGCCGGGCGGGCGGGAAGGGCAGGGCCGCGGTTTCCATCCACCATGTGGCAAATCCGGCCAGATCCTGTGGCCAGTCGCGCGCGAGGCCGCCCATTTCGGGCGGCGGGGGTGGCGTGACGGGCTGGGCCAGCGTGGCCTTGGTGGCAGCGGCCTTGCGGGTGCTGGCGGGCCAGGGCTGGGGCTGGTCGCTCCAGTGCCCGTCGACGCCGGCATCTTCCCACCAGGCAAAGGCGGCCTCGATCATGGCCGCGGAAAGAGGGGCGGCCGTGAGGGGAGCTGCTGGGCAGGGCGGGGAGCCGGAGGGCGGGGCCATCATGACAGGTGAGCCTGACCATCAGGGCCACTTATTGTGCCCATGCGTTTTTGTGTGAAGCCCGGCTTCGTCATGCGCACCCTATTGACCTTGGCGGCACCAGCTTTCAAGGCTGATCGCCATTATCGTGTGGTTAAGCCGCGCCTGCTGCCCTGTTTTTACGTGTTCGGGCATGATCGCAGCGTGTCGGCACCGATGGAGCGGGACAATGAGCGAACGGGAATCGATGCCTTATGACGTGGTGATCGTCGGTGGCGGGCCTGCGGGTCTGGCTGCCTCGATCCGGCTGAAACAGGCCAATCCCGAAATTTCCGTCTGCCTGCTCGAAAAGGGCTCGGAAATCGGGGCGCATATTCTTTCAGGCGCCGTGGTCGATCCGCGCGCGCTCGACGAACTGCTGCCCGAATGGCGGACGATGGACTGCCCGATGGCGCAAGTGCCGGTGACCGACAACTGGCACTGGGTGCTCACCAAGGCCAAGAAGCACGCGCTGCCGCACTGGCCGATGCCTCCGTTCATGTCGAACGAGGGCAATTATACCGGAAGCCTTGGCAACCTGTGCCGCTGGCTGTCGGAACAGGCGATGGAACTGGGCGTGGAAATCTTCCCCGGCTTCGCGGCTGCCGAGATCCTCACCAACAAGCAGGGCGTCGTCTATGGCGTGGCCACGGGCGACATGGGTGTTGCCAAGGATGGCAGCCACAAGCCCGACTATCAGCCGGGCATGGAACTCCACGCCAAGTACACCCTCTTTGCCGAGGGCGCGCGCGGGCACCTGACCAAGCGCCTGAAGAAGACCTACCGGCTCGAACGCGATTGCCAGCCGCAGGTCTATGGCATCGGCATCAAGGAACTGTGGGACATCGACCCGGCCAAGCACGTGCCCGGCCGCGTGATCCACACCCAGGGCTGGCCGCTGTCGGAAAGCAATTCGTGGGGTGGTGGCTTCCTCTATCATCAGGCCAACAACCAGGTCGCGCTCGGCTTCGTCACCGCGCTCGACTATGCCAACCCCTATGTCTATCCGTTCGAGGAATTCCAGCGCTGGAAGCAGCATCCGGACATCCGCGCGATCCTCGAAGGCGGGCGCCGCGTGTCCTATGGCGCGCGCGCGATCAATGAAGGCGGCTGGCAGTCGGTGCCGCGCCTGTCGTTCCCCGGCGGCGCGCTGATCGGCTGTTCGGCAGGCTTCGTCAACGTGCCGCGCATCAAGGGCAGCCACACCGCGATGAAGAGCGGCATGCTGGCGGCTGACGCCATCGTGGCGGCCATCGCTGCTGGCCGCGAGCTGGACGACATGACCGAGTACGACGATGCCGTGCGGTCGAGCTGGATCGCCGAGGAACTCAAGCTGGTGCAGAACGCCCAGCCGATGGTGTCCAAGTTCGGCGGCACCTGGGGCACGATCCTGGCCGGGGCGGACATGTGGGCCCGTGTGCTCAAGATCAACCCGATCAAGGGCATGAAGCATCACACCGATGCCGAGGCGACGCAGCGCGCCGACATTTTCAAGCCGATCGTCTATCCCAAGCCCGATGGCGTGATCAGCTTCGACCGCCTGACCAGCGTGTCGTTCTCGAACACCAATCACGCCGAAGATCAGCCGTGCCACCTCGTGCTCAAGGACCCGACCGTCCCCACGCGGATCAACCTGCCGCTCTATGCCGGGCCCGAGGCGCGCTTCTGCCCGGCAGGGGTCTATGAATTCGTGGGCGTGGACGAGGGCGAGCCGCGCTTGCAGATCAACGCGCAGAACTGCGTCCACTGCAAGACCTGCGACATCAAGGACCCCACGCAGAACATCGACTGGGTGACGCCCGAAGGTGGCGGTGGCCCCAACTATCCCAACATGTAACGGATAACTGATCGGAAATTCCGGCTTGCCGGATCGATTTTTGCGCGGCACCGGGCCCTTGTTTTAGGGTCCGGTGCCGCGAGGCTTTTTGAAGGTTCGATTTTTTCGCCCATGCTTGAAACCGCTTACGCCAAGATCAACCTCGCGCTGCACGTCCGCTCGCGCCGCGAGGACGGCTATCACATGCTCGAGACGGCCTTTGCCTTCGTCGATGCGGGCGACACCCTGAGCGTTGCCCCTGCCGATCAGGACAGCCTGCGGGTGGTGGGCGAATATGGTGGCGAACTGCTCGATCCTTTCGGCAATATCGTGGCCAAGGCCTTGAATTGCCTGCCCCGGTCCCAGTCCTGGGGGATCACGCTGGAAAAGCGGCTGCCGGTGGCGGCGGGGCTGGGCGGCGGTTCGGCGGATGCGGGCGCGGTGTTCCGTCTGGTCGAGCGGCTTCAGGGCCTGCCCGCAGACTGGCACGCGCGCGCCGCCGCGCTGGGCGCCGATGTGCCCGCCTGTGTCGAAAGCCGCGCCTGCATCGGGCGGGGCACCGGGACCGAGCTGGAACCGGCGGACGACGATCTGGCCGGAACCCCGGTTCTCCTCGTCAATCCGCGCATTCCGTTGCCCACCGGGCCGGTCTTCAAGGGCTGGGACGGGATCGACCGTGGGCCGATGCCCGAGGGCACCACGCGCACGATCGCGCTCGAAGGGCGCAACGACCTTGAAGCCCCCGCGCTCGCGCTGGTGCCGCAGATCGGCGATGTTCTGGCCGCCTTGCGCGCAACCGGGGCCTGGCTGGTGCGCATGTCGGGCTCGGGCGCGACGTGCTTTGCCCTTTACGATACCCTTGCCGCGCGCGATGCCGCGCTGGCCGCGATGCCTGCCTCATGGTGGACGCTGGCGGGCAAGCTGCGGTGAGGAGCGAGGCCTTCACCCTGCTGGGCACGCCGGTTGCGGGCGGGGTGCTGATCGTGTCCGACCATGCCAGCGCCCATGTCCCGGCGGACATCGCGCTTGGTGTCGCGCCAGAGGTCTTCAGCCAGCATGTCGCCATCGACATTGGCGTGGCGCAAGTGGGCGCGCTGTTGGCGCAGGCGCCGGGGATGGCTGCGTTTCAGGGGGGCGTGAGCCGCCTCGTCTGCGATTTCAACCGCGATGCCGATGCCCCTGCGGTCATTCCCGAAGCCAGCGATGGCCATGTGATCCCCGGCAACCGCCTCGATGCGGCTGGCCGCGCGGCCCGGCTGGCGCGCTTCTTCGATCCCTATCACGCCGCGCTCGAAGCCATTCTGGCGGCGCACGAACCGGCGCTGATCGTCTCGCTCCACAGCTTTACCCCGCGTCTGGCCAGCGACCCTGCGGGCGCGCGGCCCTGGCATGTCGGCGTGCTCTACAACGAGGACGCGCGCGCCGCGCGGATCGCGATTCCTCTGCTGGAGGCCGAGCCGGGCCTGTGCGTGGGCGACCAGCAGCCCTATTCGGGCCGCCTGCTCAACGCGACGATGAACCGCCATGCCGAGGCGCATGGGAGGCCCTATCTCGGGTTGGAGATCCGGCAGGACCTGATCGGCGAGGAGGCCGGGCAGGCGCGATGGGCCGCGCGGCTGGCGCGGATCATCCCGCAGGTCATGGCCGGACTTGCTGCGAACCGCTGATAAAAGTCGCAAATGTAACCTTCGACGCTTGCGGCGCGGTGGAGTAGGGGGCATGGGCTTGCGCGTGCTTTCGCGCGGGCCCGTTTTTGTGCCGAATTGATCTGGAGTTTCCCCGATGCCTGCCTATCGCTCCCGCACCACCACCCATGGCCGCAACATGGCGGGCGCGCGCGGGCTCTGGCGCGCGACCGGGATGAAGGACAGCGACTTCGGCAAGCCGATCATCGCGGTGGTGAACTCGTTCACCCAGTTCGTGCCCGGCCACGTCCACCTCAAGGACCTGGGCCAGATGGTCGCCCGCGAGATCGAGGCGGCGGGCGGCGTCGCCAAGGAATTCAACACCATCGCGGTCGATGATGGCATCGCCATGGGCCACGATGGCATGCTCTATTCGCTGCCCAGCCGCGACCTGATCGCCGACAGCGTCGAATACATGGTCAATGCCCATTGCGCCGACGCGATGGTCTGCATCTCCAACTGCGACAAGATCACGCCGGGCATGCTGATGGCCGCGCTGCGCATCAATATCCCGGTCGTCTTCGTGTCGGGCGGGCCGATGGAAGCGGGCAAGGTCGTTCTGCGCGGCAAGGAACATGCGCTCGATCTGGTCGACGCGATGGTTTCTGCCGCCGACGAGAGCTTCACCGACGAGGAAGTCGAGACCATCGAGCGCTCGGCCTGCCCGACCTGCGGGTCGTGCTCGGGCATGTTCACCGCCAATTCGATGAACTGCCTGACCGAGGCGCTCGGCCTTTCGCTGCCGGGCAATGGCTCGACGCTGGCGACCCACGCCGACCGCAAGCGCCTGTTCCTCGAAGCCGGTCGCCTCGCGGTCGATCTGTGCAAGCGCTATTACGAGGAAGGCGATGAAACCGCCCTTCCGCGTGCCATCGCCAGCTTCCCGGCCTTCGAGAATGCGATGAGCCTCGACATTGCCATGGGCGGCTCGACCAACACCGTGCTGCACCTGCTCGCCGCCGCGCAGGAAGCGGGCGTCGATTTCACCATGGCCGACATCGACCGCCTGTCGCGCCGCGTGCCGGTGCTCTCCAAGGTCGCCCCGGCCAAGAACGACGTTCACATGGAAGACGTTCACCGCGCGGGCGGGATCATGGCGATCCTGGGCGAACTCGACCGCGCAGGCCTGCTCACCACCGATTTGCCCACCGTCCACAGCCGCACGATGGCCGATGCGCTGGCCCAGTGGGACATCGCGCAGACCAATTCGCCCGGCGTGCAGGAATTCTTCCGCGCCGCGCCCGGCGGCGTGCCCACGCAAGTCGCCTTCAGCCAGGATCGCCGCTGGGACGAACTGGATCTCGACCGCGAGAACGGCGTGATCCGTTCGGCCACCCACGCCTTCAGCCAGGACGGCGGGCTTGCCGTGCTCAGCGGCAATATCGCCGCCGATGGCTGCATCGTGAAGACCGCCGGGGTGGACGACAGCATCCTCAAGTTTACCGGCCCCGCCAAGGTCTATGAAAGCCAGGACGCCGCGGTGACCGCGATCCTCACCGGGCAGGTCGTCGAGGGCGATGTCGTGCTGATCCGCTACGAAGGCCCCAAGGGCGGGCCGGGCATGCAGGAAATGCTCTATCCGACCAGCTATCTCAAGTCCAAGGGGCTGGGCAAGGCCTGCGCGCTCGTCACCGACGGGCGTTTCTCGGGCGGCAGCTCGGGCCTTTCCATCGGCCACGTCTCGCCCGAGGCTGCCGAGGGGGGCGACATTGGCCTGGTCGAGACCGGCGACAGGATCGCCATCGACATTCCGGGCCGCACCATCGACGTTCTGGTGAGCGCCGATGAACTCGCCCGCCGCCGCGCGGCGATGGAAGCCAAGGGCGCCGACGCCTGGAAGCCGGCCAAGCCGCGTCCGCGTCAGGTTTCGGTCGCGCTTCAGGCCTATGCCGCGATGACCACGAGCGCGGCGCGCGGCGCCGTGCGCGATCTGTCGCAGTTGAAGCGGAACTGATGGTGCGCGCGGCTTCCGGCGGGGTTCTGCTGCTCGTGTGCGGCCTGCTTGCAGGCTGCGCAAAGGGCAGCGGCGATCCCCCGGACGTGCCGATGGTGATGATCGATTGCGCCACCGATGGTGCGCGCGATTTTACCCGTTCCTGCAAGGTCGAGCAGGTGGCGGAAGGGGGGCGGCATTTTCTGGTCGTCCACCATCTTTCGGGCGGGTTTCGCCGTCTGCTCAAGGTCGATGACGGGCGCGGGGTGATCGCTGCCGACGGGGTGGAAGAAGCCCGTGTCGGCTGGCTCGCCGATGGCCGCCTTCAAGTCGATCTGGGCGGCGACCGCTATCGTTTTCCCGCAAAAGTGAAGTCTGATGTCAAACCGAACCGATGATGCCCGCAAAAGGGCCCAAACCGCCCGCCAGATCCTGACCGTGGCGCAGATGCGCGCCGCCGAGCAGGGGCTGATGGATGCGGGCCACGATGTCCATGCGCTGATGCAGCGCGCCGGGCGCGGGGCGGGCGAATGGGTGCGCCGTCTGGCCGCCGGGCGTTCGGTGACGGTGCTGTGCGGGCCGGGCAACAATGGCGGCGATGGCTATGTGATCGCGCAGTATCTGGCCGATCACGATGTGCCGGTCTGCGTGGTGGCCGCGCGTCCGCCGCAGACCGATGCGGCCCGCCATGCGCGCAGCCTGTTTGCGGGCGAAGTGCGCGAGGCGGGGGCCGATCTGCCGCAAGGGGGCCTGCCGCGAGGGGGGCTGCCACGCGGGGGCGTTCTGGTCGATTGCCTGTTCGGCAGCGGCCTGTCGCGTCCGCTGTCCGATGATCTGGCCGCGCTGCTGGGCGATCTGGCCGCGCACCATGCCATGCGCGTGGCGGTGGACCTCCCCAGCGGGGTCGATGCCGATACGGGGGCCCTGCTCAATGAAGGCCTGCCCGAATGGACGCTCACCCTCGCGCTCGGCGCGTGGAAGCCGGCGCATTTCATGATGCCGGCCTGCGTGACCATGGGCGCGGTGCGGCTGGTCGATATTGGCGTGGAGGCTATGCCCGGCGTCGCGCAGGTCCTTGCACGCCCGGTGATCGCCGCGCCCGCGCCCGATGCGCACAAGTACCGGCGCGGGCTGCTCGGGATCGTTGCCGGAGCCATGCCGGGGGCCACGCTGCTGTCGGCGCAGGCCGCCTTGCGCGGCGGGGCGGGCTATGTCCGCCTGCTGACCGGGGGCGAGGCGCCTTCGGGTGTGCCCGCCGAACTGGTGGTGAGCCAGGGCACTTTGCCCGACCTGCTGGCCGACGGGCGCTATGGCGCGCTGCTGGTCGGGCCGGGGCTGGGGCGCGATGACGCGGCGCGGGCAAAGCTCGATGTGGCGCTGGCCTCGGGCCTGCCGCTGGTGATCGATGCGGACGCGCTGGTGCTGCTCCAGCCGGGGCTTGCGGGCGTGAACGGTCTGGCGACGCGCGCTTGCGTGCTGACCCCGCATGAAGGGGAAATGCAGGTGCTCGAACACAATTTCGGCCTTTCGGGCGAGGGCGACCGGCCTGCACGCGCGGTCGCTCTGGCGCGGGCGAGCGGGGCGCATGTCCTGCTCAAGGGGCCGTGCAGCGTGATCGCCGCGCCCGATGGATCGGTGACGATGGGGCCGCGTGCGTCCTCGTGGCTTTCGGTGGCCGGATCGGGCGATGTTCTGGCTGGAACCGTGGCCAGCCGCCTTGCCGTCATCCGCGATGCGGGCGCGGCAGCAGCGCAGGCGCTCTGGCTTCACAGCCGCGCGGCGGAGCGGGCGGGCAGCGCCTTCACCTCGGGAGAGCTTGCCCATGCCATTGGCGCCGCCCTGGCGGAGGTGCTGGCATGAGCGGGGCCATGAACGGGGCGGCACAGATCGTCCGCGTCGCCGCCAAGGGCGAGGGCGCGACCGCCGACGGGCGCTATGTCGCGCTGTCCGCGCCCGGCGACATTCTGGAGGCCGATGGCAGCCTGACCTGGGGGCCCAACCATGTCGAGCCTTCGTGCCGTCATTTCCCGGCCTGTGGCGGTTGCCAGTTGCAGCACCTCTCGGACGCGGCGCTGGCTGATTATGTGACCGCTCGCGTGGCGGGGGCCGCGCGCGGGCAGGATCTCGATCCGGGCACGATGGAGCCCACGCATCTTTCGCCCCCGCGCACGCGGCGGCGCGCGGTGCTCCATGGGCAGGCCATCGGGCGCCGGGTTGTGCTGGGTTTCCGCGAGCAGGGCTCGCACAAGACCATCGACTTGCGCGAATGCGCGGTGATCGCGCCCGAACTCTTCGCGCTGGTGGCGCCGCTGCGGGCCCTGCTGGAAAGCTGGCAGGATCGCAAGCTGGCGGTCGATGTCGAACTGGTGCTGGCCGATCAGGGTGTCTGCGTCGGCCTTTCGGGCCTTTCGGCCGACAGCCTTGCGCGGACCGAGGCGCTGCTCGATTTCGCACGCGACAATGGCCTTGCGCGCCTGACGCTCGACGCCGGCTATGGCCCGGAAACGACGTGGGAGCCCGACCCGGCCACGATTACGCTGGGCGGCACGGCGGTTGGCCTGCCTTCGGGTGCGTTCCTGCAGGCGACCGCCGATGGGCAGGACGCGCTGGTCGAGGCCGCGCGCGGCTGGCTGGCAGGCGTGCCGACCGTGGCCGACCTGTTTTCGGGGCTGGGCACTTTTGCCTTTGCGCTGGCAAGCGCATCGACGGACAGCCCGACTACCAAGGTTCTGGCCGTGGAGGCCGCGCGCGACAGCCATCTGGCCTGTCAGGCGGCGGCCCGGATGAACGGGCGCCCGGTCCATGCGCTCCACCGCGACCTGTTCCGCAACCCGCTGCGCACCGAAGAACTCAATCGCTTCGCCGCCGTGCTGATCGACCCGCCGCGTGCCGGTGCGCGCGAGCAGGTGGCGCAGATTGCGGAGAGCACGGTGGCCCGCGTCGTCTACATCAGCTGCAATCCGGCCAGTTGGGCGCGTGATGCGGCAACCATGGTGGCGGCGGGCTATCGGCTGGCGGGCCTGAAGGCCGTGGGCCAGTTCCGCTGGTCCACCCATGTCGAACTCGCCAGCCTGTTCGTGCGCGAAACGGCGGCTTGATACCGTTCACCCCGCGCGGGTGAGCATGATCAGCCGGTAGTAGCCGAGCGGGCCGGTGATGACCCGCAAGGCGAGGCCTGCCTGTGCCGCCTGCGCCCGCGCTTCGTCGGCCAGTGTCAGGCGCGGGGTAACATGAAAATGCGCGAGCCACGCGCGCAGCAGCCGCGCGAGCGGGCCGGGCAGGCCCTGGCAATCGTGAAAATCGACGATGTGGATCGCCCCGCCCGGCGCCAGAACCCGGATCGCCTGTGCGAGCGCGCCGGGCCAGTCGGGGATCATCGAGAGCACGAACGAGAAGACCACGCGGTCGAACGTGTCGCACCCGAACAGGGCCTGGGGCGCGAAATCGGTGGCGTCGCCCTGCGCCAGCCGTGCCCGCCCGCCCAGCCTGTCGCGCGCGACGGTGAGCATGGCGGGCGAAATATCCAGCCCATGCAGCCGCGTGCCCGGCCAGGCGCGGGCGATCTGGGCCAGGTTGCGCCCCGTTCCGCAACCCAGTTCGAGCACGCGTGCGCCCGGCGGCGCTTTCAGTTCGCCGATCATCCGGTCGCGCCCGAACAGGTAGTACTTGCGCGTCACGTCATAGATGCGCGCCTGACGCCGATAGATCGCGTCCATCAGCGCGGCATGCGCGCCGCTGGTCTGTGCGCCGGTTTTGGTGGGGGCCGATGTCATGGGATGAGGCTGTAGAGGTGGACGCCGCCATAGATCGAGGAGCGGTCGCGCGCGGTGAACCCTTCGCATTCGCGGGCATGGTAGCGCCAGCGGGCGAGCAGCTCGGGCGCGAGGCGTCCGGGCAGCAGGCTGGGCTGGGCGGCGGTGCGGAATAGCACGCGCGCGCCCGGCCGGGCCGTGCGGGTGATTTCCTGCCAGAGCGCGTTGAGCTGGGCGTCGGTCATCCAGTCCTGCGCGTCGAGCAGGACATAGCGGTCGCGCGAGGCATCGGGCAGGGTGGCCAGATGCTCGGTGAAATTGGCGTGGATCACTTGCACCCGCGACGCGCGCTCGCGCACGGCCTGCCAGTTGGCGCGCTGGAGATAGGGGGGCAGGGGGCCTTGCCCGTCACGGGCATAGCCGCGCGAAAAAGCCTGCCAGGCGAAATAGTTTTCGGCCACGGGAAAATCGCAGGCGAGCCGTTCGAGGCGGCGGCGCAGGACTTGCGCCATGCGCTGGTCGCCCGCCAGCGCATCGAACTGCGCCGGGGGAATGCCCAGCCCGAACAGCGAGGCGGGCTGGTCGGTCAGCCAGCGCACGAAGCGCTTGTCGAAGACGGGGGCCAGTTCGGCCTCGAACACCGCGCGCTGGGCTTCGAGCGTGGGCGCGGCCAGAATGCGCGCGAGATCGATCCGGTAGAGCCGCGCGAGCAGGTGCGCCACGCCGATGAAATTGCCCAGCAGCCCGCGCTTGTAGATCCCGCGCGAGAACCCGCCGATGCGCCGCCGCCCGATCAGGTCGCGCCCTTCCCAATAGCGGCGCGTCGGTTCGTCGAGCAGGGGGGCGAGCTTGGCGCGATAGGTCGCGATATTGGCCGGGCTGTCGGCCTGGGCGAAGAAGCGGTGGAACTGCGCATGGTCGGGCAGGGTTTGGGCTGCGGCCAGCTTGAGCTTGTTGAGCGCGATATGCGCGGTGTTGAGATCGACCGCGGTGATGCTGGCCGGGTCGGCGACCAGATAGGACAGCACGTTGCACCCGCCGCTGGCGATGGCCACGACGCGGCTGTCGGGGCGAATCTGCAAGGCTTCCATGTCGACTTCGGGGTCTTCCCAGATCTGGGCATAGACAAGGCCGCGAAACGCGAGCGCGAACGTGTGGTCGAGCAGACGGTTCGCCATGCCCGCCCCCTTGCGCACGACCGAGCGCACGAGAGGAGAATGCTCAGCAGCGGCTTCGGGCTTGGACTTCTTGCGCAATTCCATGGTCTGTGGACTTCCCATGCGTATCGATGGGCGCTGCTTTACGCGCGTGGCATTGCGGGATTGTGGCAATTGTGGCCGGGGTGGGCATGGAGAGCTTTCCCCATCTATTTCGCCAAAACAGGGGCAGGGGCGCGTTGCGGGGCGCGCAGCGGGTCACAAGGGTCTTGGGTTTGTCATGGGCTTGGATTAAGGGGGCTTGGCTTATGGGCGTTCCCATGAAACCTCCGCGGTCCTGTGGCAGGATCGGCGGGATATTCCCCCTGTTTTGATGGATGATGGAGTGACGATGGCAAAGGTTCTTGTGATTGGTGCCGGTGGCGTCGGCTCGGTTGCGGTTCACAAGATGGCGATGAATGCCGATATCTTTACCGGCATCGCCCTTGCCAGCCGCACCAAGAGCAAGTGCGACGCAATCGCCGCCTCGGTGAAGGAACGCACCGGGGTCGACGTGGCGACCTACCAGATCGACGCGGACGACGTGGCCGCGACGACCGCGCTGATCAACGAGGTCAAGCCCGTGCTGGTGGTCAACCTCGCGCTGCCCTACCAGGATCTGACGATCATGGACGCCTGCCTTGCCGCTGGCGTCAACTACATGGACACCGCCAACTACGAACCGCGCGAAGAAGCCAAGTTCGAATACAAGTGGCAGTGGGCCTATCAGGAACGCTTCAAGGAAAAGGGCCTGATGGCCCTGCTCGGCTCGGGCTTCGATCCGGGCGTGACCTCGGTTTTCGCCACCTGGCTCAAGAAGCACAAGCTCGACACGATCAAGACGCTCGACATTCTTGATTGTAACGGCGGCGACCATGGCCAGCACTTTGCCACCAACTTCAACCCCGAAATCAACATCCGCGAAGTGACCGCGCCCGCGCGCCACTGGCTCAACGGTGAATGGGTGGAAACCCCGGCGCTCACGATCCGCCACCAGTTCGATTTCGAGGCCGTTGGCCCCAAGAACATGTACCTGATGTATCACGAGGAAATCGAAAGCCTCAAGACGCACCTGCCCGAGATCGAGCGCATCCGCTTCTGGATGACCTTTGGCGATGCGTACATCACCCACCTCACCGTGCTCCAGAACGTGGGCATGACCCGCATCGACCCGGTGATCTACGAGGGCAAGGAGATCATCCCGCTCCAGTTCCTCAAGGCCGTCCTGCCCGAGCCTGCCTCGCTGGGCGCCACCACCAAGGGCAAGACCAACATCGGCGACATCGCCACGGGCACCAAGGATGGGGTGGAGAAGACCTTCTACATCTACAACATCTGCGACCACGAAGACGCCTTCGCCGAAACCGGCAACCAGGCCGTCAGCTACACCACCGGCGTTCCCGCGATGATCGGCGCGGCGCTGGTCGTGCAGGGCCTGTGGAAGGGCGAGGGCGTGTTCAACATCGAACAGCTCGATCCCGATCCGTTCATGGACATGCTCAATGCCCATGGCCTGCCCTGGCAGGTCAAGGAACTGGCCGGGCCGCTGGAATTCTGATCCTGCGGTTCTGAGGCCATCCGTTGCCCGTCCCTTGCAGGGAGGGCAGCGGGGGCCGATATGGCAAAGTATCCGGCGCCGGCTTTCCGCAGTCCTTGCGGGGCTGGCGTCCGTCGTTTCAAGACCCCTCTCTTGCATCTCTCCCGAAAGGCCTCGCCTCCCATGGAAACCAGAGCCGGTGATCCGGGCGCCTTTGCCCATTTCGACCTGTCGCGCGTCGACAGCCCCTCGTTCGTCGTCGACGTTCAGGCCCTGCGCCGCAATCTGGCGGTTCTGGCCGACATCCGCGACCGGGCCGGGATCAAGGTGCTCAGCGCGCTCAAGGCCTTCTCGATGTGGAAGGTCGCGCCGATCGTCGGGGACTATCTCGACGGGGTGTGCACGTCGGGCCTGTGGGAGGCCAAGCTTGCTGCCGAGCATTACAGGGGCGAGATCGCGACCTATTGCGCGGCCTACAAGGGCGAGGATCTGCCCGAGATCCTCGACTTGTCCGACCATGTGATCTTCAATTCGCCGTTCCAGATCGCACGCTTCGCGCCCGAGCTGGCCGCCGCGCGCGCGGCGGGCAAGGTGTTCGACGTGGGCCTGCGGATCAACCCGCTCCATGCCGAAGGCGAAGTGCCGCGCTACGACCCCTGCGCGCCCCATTCGCGCCTCGGCTTCCCGGTCGACCAGTTGACGCCGGAACACCTCGAAGGCGTCTCGGGCCTGCATTTCCACACGCTGTGCGAGCAGGACTTCGAGCCGCTGGAACGCACGTGGGAGGCCCTCAAGCCCCGCATTGCGCCGTTCTTCGGCCAGCTCAAGTGGCTCAACTTTGGCGGTGGCCACCATGTGACCCGCGCCGACTACCAGCGCGACGATCTGGTCGCCTTCCTCAAGGCGGTAAAGGCGGAAACCGGCTGCGAGATCTATCTCGAACCGGGCGAGGCCGTCGCGCTCGACGCGGGCATCCTCGTGGGCACCGTGCTCGACCGGCACTGGAACGGCATGGACATCGCCATCACCGACATTTCGGCGACCTGCCACATGCCCGACGTCATCGAGGCACCCTATCGTCCGGCCATGCTCGGCGAGCGGCCCATCGACGAATACGAGGGCACCGATGGCGCCGATGCGCCGGTGCGTCTGGGCGGGCCTTCGTGTCTGGCGGGCGACGTGATCGGCGACTACCGCCTGCCGGTTCGCGCCGAGCCGGGCGTGCGGTTCGCCTTCCTTGATCAGGCCCATTACTCGATGGTCAAGACCACCACCTTCAACGGGGTGCCGCTGCCTTCGATCTGGCTCTGGGACAGTGCGACCGACACGCTCGAATGCCTGCGGACTTTCGCCTACGAGGATTTCCGCGACCGCCTCGGATAATTTCAGTAATTTTGTTTTGAATCATGATCCTGTCGTGTCGTTCGGGGGCCGTTTCTGCGCCCGGACGGGGCATGTGCGCGCCGGGGCGCGGCCTGCAATGTGACAGATTTGTGAAGCCGTGATTTTTTCGCTTGAACTTCGTTCCACCGGCCCTATTTAGCGCTTCCTCGCTGCCCCATGGGGACTTCCAAACCGCAAGGCAGCTTTTCGTTCCACGTTTTGTTTGGGGGTCCCTTGAGTTGCACAATTATCTTGATGCACGGGCTGTAGTTCGCGCCACCGCGCCTGACCAACCCGCCATTCTCAACCGCCCGCATGCAGCCGCGCGCGCAGCCCGCTTCTTTGTCGAGAAGTTTCCGGGCAAGTCGCTCTATGCGGTGAAAGCGAACCCTTCTCCTGACCTTCTGCGCGTGCTCTGGGACGCCGGTATCACCCATTACGATGTCGCTTCGATCACCGAAGTGCGTCTGGTGCGCTCGGTCCTGCCCGAAGCCACGTTGTGCTTCATGCACCCGGTCAAGGCGCCGCGCGCCATTGCCGAGGCCTACAAGACCTACGGCGTGCGCACGTTCAGCCTCGATTCGCTCGACGAACTGGAAAAGATCCGCGAAGCGACCGATGGCGCACAGGATCTGACGCTCTGCGTGCGCCTGCGCGTCTCTTCGGAGCATTCCGAGCTGAGCCTCGCTTCCAAGTTCGGCTGCGACCTCGTCGATGCGCGCGAGCTGCTCCAGCAGACCCGCCAGCTCGCCGACAGCCTTGGCGTGTGCTTCCACGTCGGCAGCCAGGCGATGAGCCCGCATGCCTATGTGCTGGCCCTCGAAAAGGCGCGCGCGGCGATCGTCGATGCGGCCGTCACGGTCGACATCATCGATGTCGGCGGCGGCTTCCCGTCGGTCTATCCGGGCATGGAGCCTCCGCCGCTCGAAGACTACTTCGCGCTGATCGACCGGACCTATGAGTCGCTGCCGGTGTCCTACTCGGCCGAACTCTGGTGCGAGCCGGGCCGCGCGCTGTGCGCCGAATACAACTCGATCATCGTGCGCGTCGAAAAGCGCCGCGAGAACGAACTGTACATCAACGATGGTGCCTATGGCGCCCTGTTCGATGCGGCCCATGTCGGCTGGCGTTTCCCCGTGCGCCTGATGCGCGATGGGGAGGTGATCGAAGCGGGTGAAATGGCTGATTTCAGCTTCTATGGCCCGACCTGCGACGACATGGACTTCATGGAAGGTCCGTTCCCGCTGCCCGCCGATGCACGCGCCGGCGACTACATCGAGATCGGCATGCTCGGCGCCTATGGTGCGGCGATGAAGACCGCATTCAACGGTTTCGAGGCGGTGGAAACCTACACTGTCACCGACGAGCCGATGTCCAGCCAGTACAACGGCAGCCGCCGTGGCCTGCGCCTGAGCGACAACGTGGTCTCGCTGCGCTGACTGTAAAAAAGGTTGCATTGCGAAATCGGTTCAGGGTGGTGACAGCTTGGCACGGCTAGGCGCACCCCACACCTTGAGCCCGTCTCGGGTCGCACATAAGAAGAAAGCCCCGCCGGTTGGTTCCGGCGGGGCTTTCTCGTATCTGTTGCCCCGCCTTCCCCGAAAGGAAGGGCAGGGCAAAAAGTGGGCTATTACGCAGCCTGCTGTTGCGCCATTTCGAGGTCGAGGCGTTCCCAGATCTCGACGAGGGCGCGGGTCAGGTCCTGCATCATGGCTTCGGTGTGGGCCGGGCCGGGGGTGAAGCGCAGGCGCTCGGTGCCGCGTGGCACGGTCGGGAAATTGATCGGCTGAACATAGACGCCATATTCGGCGAGCAGGATATCCGACACCTTCTTGGCGCGCACCGGATCGCCGACCATCAGCGGGACGATATGCGTCGTGCTGTCCATCACCGGAAGCCCGGCATCGCGGAACAGCTGCTTGAGCGTGGCGGCGGCGGCCTGCTGGGCGTCGCGCTCGACGCTCGAAGCCTTGAGGTGGCGCACCGAGGCCAGCACGCCGGCCACCAGCACCGGCGAGAGCGAGGTGGTGAAGATGAAGCCGGGGGCATAGGAACGGATCACGTCGATGATCCGCGTGTCGGCCGCGATATAGCCGCCCATCACGCCAAAGGCCTTGCCCAGCGTGCCTTCGATGATGTCGATGCGGTGGGCCGCCTCGTCGCGGTCGGTGATGCCGCCGCCGCGCGGACCATACATACCCACGGCATGGACCTCGTCGATGTAGGTCAGGGCATTGTACTTTTCGGCCAGGTCGCAGATTGCGTGGATCGGGGCGACGTCGCCGTCCATCGAATAGACGCTCTCGAAGGCGATCAGCTTGGGCAGGGCCGGGTCGGTCGCGGCCAGCAGTTCTTCGAGGTGTTCGAGGTCGTTGTGGCGGAACACGCGCTTTTCCGCGCCCGAATTGCGGATGCCCGCGATCATGCTGGCGTGGTTCAGCTCGTCGGAGAAGATCACGCAGCCGGGCAGGACCTTGGCGAGCGTGGAAAGCGTCGCGTCGTTCGAGACATAGCCCGAGGTGAACAGCAGTGCTCCGTCCTTGCCATGCAGGTCGGCCAGTTCGCGCTCAAGGTCGATGTGATAATGGGTATTGCCGCCGATGTTGCGCGTGCCGCCAGAGCCCGCGCCCACGTCGTGGAGCGCCTCTTCCATGGCGGCGATCACCTTGGGGTGCTGGCCCATCGCGAGATAGTCGTTCGAGCACCATACCGTGATCGGCTTGGGGCCGTTGTGTCCGGCAAAGCAGCGGGCGTTGGGATAGGCGCCCTTGTTGCGCAGAATGTCGATGAAAACGCGGTAGCGACCTTCGGAATGCAGGCGGCCGATCGCAGCATCGAAAATCTGGTCGTAATTCACTGCTGCGGCTCCTTCGTTTCTGCAGCCGACCGGCCGTCCGGATGACTTTGGCCTGAACGAGGAGGCCTCAAACATGGTCCGGGTGACCGCGTCATTGTCTTATCGCAACATCTTGCCGCAACGTCCTACCGCACCTTTGCCAACTCCGTGATGAACGGGGAGGGCCGTGAGATGCCGCATCGTCGCTTTTTACCTGACCGCCATCCTCGCTCCCCGACAAGGACTGCCGCCCGAGTTTCCGGCCAGTTTCCTGTCCATTCGTCGGGATGCCGGCGATCTTGCCGGGCTTCTACTCCTCGCGGCAAAGCCTTGCCAAGTGGCTTTATTGTCCAAGGGGGCGTTCACCTGCCGGGTTTGGACCAAAGGATAAGGCCTAAGAGCCCGACCCAAAAGTCGGGCGGCGGAGGTTTGGCGAGGGATTTTGGGTCACCACAAGGAGGCTGAGAGCCCAGCGATGCTGGAAGCATCGT
>DQVI01000090.1 GCA_015661825.1 Novosphingobium capsulatum | reverse complement strand
GACCGCGCGGCCTTCCGCCGCGCCGCCGCGCGCCTGCTCGCCCGCATGACCCCGTGGGAAGCCCCGCCTTCAGCAGACTGAGACCCCGTCAGGTCACGCCAGACTTTATTCAGGCCGCGCGGGCCGCGTCGCTGGCAAGCTTGTCGACGCGCTCGTTCTCGACGTGGCCGGCGTGGCCCTTCACCCAGACCCAGTCGATCTTGTGCGGACGCGCAGCCGCGACCAGCGCGCGCCACAAGTCCTCGTTCTTGACCGGCTTGTTGTCGGCGGTCTTCCAGCCGCGCTTCTGCCAGCCGAAGATCCACTTGGTGATCCCGTCGAGCACATATTTGCTGTCGGTGTGGAGCGTGACCTGACAGGGCTGGGTCAGGGCTTCGAGCGCGCGGATCGCGGCCATCATCTCCATGCGGTTGTTGGTCGTCTCCGGGTCGGAACCGGACATTTCCTTTTCATGCTCGCCCATGCGCAAGAGCGCGCCCCAGCCGCCCTTGCCCGGATTGCCCTTGCACGCGCCATCGGTGAAGATTGCGACCGCCTTCATGCCGCAAAAACCCCGGCGTTGACCGGATCGGCATAGAATTCGAGGCGGCGGGCAAAAGCCATCGGGTCCTTGCGGGTGACGAGGGCATCGGCGGGCGTGTTGAGCCAGTCGAACGCGCGGCTCATCGCAAAGCGCATCGCGGCGCCCTGCGCCAGCACCGGCAGCGCGGCGCGCTCGGCAGCGCCAAGCGGACGCACGGCCTCATAGCCTTCGAGCAGGGCCTTGGAGAGATCGGGCCGGAACGTCTGCCCGCTCGCGTCAAAACACCAGGCCGCGTGGGTGACGGCCAGGTCATAGGCGATGATGTCGTTGCAGGCGAAGTAGAAGTCGATCAGCCCGGTGACCGTATCGCCCTGCATCAGCACATTGTCGGGGAAGAGATCGGCGTGGATCACCCCGGTCGGCAGGCCTTCAGGCCATTCGCGCGCAAGGCGGGGCAGATGCTGCGCAACAAGAGTGCCGAGTGCGGGATCGATGCTGGTCAGGCCCTCCTCGCCGCAGGCCTGTGCCAGACGCTGCCATTCGGCAAGGCCCATGGCATTGGCGCGGGTGGGCGCATAATCGGCGGCGGCCCCATGAAGCCCGGCCAGCGCGGCCCCCACCGCGCGGGCCTGCGCGGCGGTCGGCTCGCCCAGGCTCACGCCGGGCAGGAATTCGATGAGGGCCAGCGCCTTGCGCCCACGCGGGGTATCGACCTCGCGATAGAGCGCGCCCTCGCGGTCGTGGATCGAGCGCGGCACCGGGCAGCCGCGCGCGGCCAGATGGTCGAGCAGGCCGAGGAAATAGGGCAAGTCCTCGATCTCGATGCGGAATTCGTACATCGTGAGGATGAAGCGGACCGTCTCGCCCGGATGATCACCGGCTGTTTCGATCAGCCAGTTGCTGTTGGAGACGCCTTCGGCAATGCCCTTGGCGCTGACGAGATCGCCCAGGCCATAGGGCGCGAGCAGCGCGGCCATGTCCTCCGCGCCGAGGTGGGTATAGACAGCCATGAAACCTTGAACTTTCAGCCGATGAGTTGGCGGGGAAGCTTGAACACCATGTGTTCCTCGGTGGTGGTCACCGTTTCTTCGGTGACGTCGCGCCATTGCGCGAGCCGCGCGACCACTTCGCGCACGAGCACCTCGGGAGCCGAGGCCCCGGCGGTGATGCCCAGCGTCTCGACACCGTCCAGCCAGGCCGGGTCGATGTCGTCCGCGCGCCGGATCAGGCGGGCGGGCGTGCCCTCGCGCTCGGCCACTTCGACCAGCCGCACCGAGTTCGAGCTGTTGGGCGCGCCGATCACCAGCAGGAGCTGGCTGTGCGGGGCAATCGCCTTGACCGCCGCCTGCCGGTTGGAGGTGGCATAGCAGATGTCTTCGGCGCGCGGCCCCATGATGGCGGGGAAACGCGCCCTGAGCGCGGCGATGATGTGCCGGGTATCGTCGACCGAGAGCGTCGTCTGGGTCAGGAAGGCGAGCGGCAGGTCGGCAGGAAAATCGAGGGCTGCAACGTCCTCGACCGTCTCGACCAGCGTGATCACGCCTTCGGGCACCTGCCCCATCGTGCCGATCACCTCCGGGTGGCCATGGTGGCCCACGAAGAGGATGTGGCGCCCGGCCTCGACCTGGCGCTGGGCCTGGCGATGAACCTTGCTGACCAGCGGACATGTCGCATCGAGCCAGTCGAGCCCGCGCTGCGTGGCTTCCTCCGGCACGACCCTGGGCACGCCATGGGCGGAAAAGACCACCGGCTTGCCATCGGGCACTTCGTCCAGTTCCTCGACGAACACCGCCCCCTTGATCTTCAGATTGTCGACCACGTAGCGATTGTGAACGATCTCGTGGCGGACATAGACCGGCGCGCCATAACGCTCGATCGCGCGCTCGACGATCTCGATCGCCCGGTCGACCCCTGCACAAAAGCCGCGCGGGGCAGCAATGAGCAGGCGCAGCGGCGCAAGCTGCCTGCCTGGGGTGGCGACAGAGGCGCCTTGCTCGAAATCCGGGATGTTGACGGTCATGTCCGTGTCCTTAGCAGCCAGACCGGGGCAGGTAAAACGCGCCGTGGCCCGCGCCGCAAATCGCCCAAAGAAAAGCGCGGCGAAAAGCGCCCCGAAAAGCACCCTGATCCGGGCAGCGCCATTGCCCAAGCGCCGGGGGCTGGGTAGAGGAGGCGCTGCACGTCTTTGTTGCACACCCAGTGGGCGGCCCCTGTCGGCTGCCGATGCGCATTTTTAAGGATCCTGCCCTGATGACCGCCAAGCCCCGCGCTCTCACGCTTGCCAAGGCCCTGATCGGCACCACGCTGCTGGCAGGCGCGCTGGCAGGCTGCACCAAGAACTCGGGCGAACTGGTGATCGAGGACGGGGTCGGGGTCACGGCCCTGCGGTCGGCCTGCCCGATCGTCGAAATTCCCGAAATGACCGGCGACGTGACCCTGTTCACCGATCCGGCCCGCACCGATTCCGGGGCGCTCGATCTGGTCGCGACGATCACCAACGTGCGCAGCACCTGCAACGACCAGGGCGATCCGGTCACCAGCGACGTGACCTTCGATGTCCTGGCCCGCCGCCTCGACACCCACGGCGCGCGCCATGTCGAACTGCCCTATTTCTCGACCGTCATGCGCGGGGGCACCGCCGTGATCGCCAAGCGCGTGGGCACGGTCTCGATCGACTTTGCCGACGGACAGGACCGCGCGACTGGCCATGGCAAGGCCGGGGCCACTGTCGAGCGCGCCGCCGCCAGCCTGCCGCAAAGCGTGCGCAACCGCCTCGAACGCAAGCGCCGCGCGGGCGAGGCCGACGCCGCCGTCGATCCGCTCTCGCTGCCCGAAGTGCGCAAGGCCATCGCCAGCGCGACGTTCGAACACCTGATCGGCTTCCAGCTCACCAACGCCCAGCTCGAATACAACGCGCGGCGTTGATGCAGGCCTGATGGGCGCGGGTTTCCAAGCCGGGCCAAGTCCGCTATTCGCGCGGACATGACCACGACTAGCCCCGTTGCCGCCCAGACGCTGTTTGCCCTTTATGCCGGCGTGATCGACGCCGCGCTCGATGCTCTCGAAGCCTCGGGCGCCCTGCCCGCGGGCCTGCCACGCGGCGCGGTGACGTGCGAACCCCCGCGCGATGCCACCCACGGCGATCTGGCCACCAATGCCGCGATGGTGCTGGCCAAGCCTGCGGGCACCAACCCGCGTGCGCTCGCCAGCCTGCTGGTCGAGGAACTGGGCCGCCACGACCGCGTGGTTTCCGCCGAGATCGCCGGTCCCGGCTTCATCAACTTGCGCCTCGCGCCGCAGGCCTGGCTCGACGAACTGGCGCTGATCGCCGCGCGCGGGGCCGATTATGGCCGCTCGACGCTGGGCGGGGGCACGACCGTCAACGTCGAATATGTCTCGGCCAATCCGACCGGGCCGATGCACATGGGCCATTGCCGCGGCGCGGTGGTGGGTGACGCACTGGCCGCCCTGCTCGAATTTGCCGGGCACAAGGTGATCAAGGAATATTACGTCAACGACGCGGGCGCGCAGGTCGACGTGCTGGCCCGCTCGGCCCATGTCCGCTACCGCGAAGCGCTGGGCGAAGATGTCGGCGCGATCCCCGAAGGGCTCTATCCGGGCGACTACCTCGTGCCGCTGGGCCAGGCGCTGGCCGCCGAATATGGCGACCGCTTCGTGGGCGCGCCCGAGGCGGACTGGCTGGTGCCCTTCCGCAAGCAGGCCGTGGCCGCCATGCTGGTGATGATCAAGGCCGACCTTGCCAAGCTGGGCATCGTCCACGACCTGTTCTCCTCGGAAGCCGAACTTCAGGCCGCCGGCAAGCCCGAGGCCGCCGAAGCCTGGCTGCGCGCGCACGATCTGGTCTATGACGGCCATCTCGAAGCGCCCAAGGGCAAGACCCCCGAAGACTGGGAGCCGGTCGAACTGCCGCTGTTCCGTTCGACCCGTTTCGGAGACGACCAGGACCGCCCGATCAGGAAGTCGGACGGCAGCTGGACCTATTTCGGCGCCGATCTTGCCTACCACTTCCAGAAGGCCGAGACCGCCGACGCCCTCGTCGACATCTGGGGCGCCGACCACGCGGGCACCGTCAAGCGCATCAAGGCCGCCGTCGCGGCGCTGACCGGCGCCGAAGGCAAGCCGCCCAAGCCCTTTGAAATCAAGCTCGTGCAGATGGTCCAGCTGCTGCGCGACGGCCAGCCGGTGAAAATGTCCAAGCGCGCGGGCAATTTCGTGACGCTGGCCGACGTGGTCGACGAAGTGGGCAAGGACGTGGTGCGCTTCACCATGCTCACCCGCAAGCCCGATGCGCAGATGGACTTCGACTTCGCCAAAGTGGTCGAAGCCTCGAAGGACAACCCGGTGTTCTATGTGCAATATGCCCATGCCCGGATCTGCTCGACGCTGCGCAAGGGCGCTGCCGAAGGGTTCGCCCCGTCGGCGGACAATCTGGACCTCCTGGGGGACGAGGAACTGGCCATGGTCAAGCTGGCCGCGCAATTGCCGCGTATCGTCGAAGGGGCCGCCATCGCGCGCGAACCGCACCGGATCGCGTTCTTCCTCTACGATCTGGCCGCCGCGTTCCACGCTTTCTGGAACTTCGGCAACGACAAGCCCGAAAAGCGGTTCATTGTGGCACAGGATCCGGCCGTAACGCAGGCGCGCCTTTTCCTCGCCACGCAAATCGGGCAGGTTATCCGTAACGGGCTGGCCCTGCTGGGTGTCGAGGCCGCTCAGGAGCTTTGAGGCAATGGTGAACGGGGCATTCTCGGGTCAGGACAGTAATCAGGACGCGGGCCAGAACGGGGGCCAGTTCGGGGGCGCGCAGCCGCAGGGGCCGGGCACCTCGTTCGGGCACGAATCCCCCGCCGCCGGCGCGCTTGATCTGGGTTCGCAGGATCGCCTGCCCTGGCTCGAAAGCGCCGACGATGTCGATCAGGACGACGAAGGCCCCGACAATGGCCGCCTGATCGCGCTGGGCGTGATCTCGCTGATCGTGCTGGCCGCGATCGTGGGCGGGGTCTACTGGTTCACCCACCGCGAGGCGCCAGTTGCCGCCGCAGACGGCAGCCTGATCGAAGCCTCGCGCGAGCCTTACAAGGTCGCGCCCAAGGATCCGGGCGGCAAGACCTTCCAGGGCACCGGCGATTCGAGCTTCAAGGTCAGCGAGGGCGAACATCCCGCCGCCGATCTGGCCGCTGGCACGGCCTCGAACGCCCCAGTCGCTCCGCTGGCTGCGGCCAGTGAAAAGCCTGCGGAGAAGAATGCGGCCAAGCCTGCCGCCCCGGCTCCGTCCCCGGTCGTCAGCGGCGTGGGCGTGCAGGTCGGCGCCTTCTCGACCCAGGCCCTGGCCGAAACCGGCTGGTCCAAGCTCGTCGTCGCGCACGAGGAACTCAAGGGCATCAACCACCGCGTGATCGCGGGCAAGGCCGACATCGGCACGGTCTACCGCCTCCAGGCCGTCCCCGGCGATCTGGCCTCGGCCAATGCGCTGTGCAGCAAGCTTCAGGCAGGCGGGGTCAAGTGTCAGGTCAAGCGCTGAGCGCCGCTGAATACCACAAACACCTGACACAAGGGGGGTGAAGGGGCCGGTCAGCCCCCTCCCCTGCCCCTTTTTTCTACTTCCCCTTCCAGACCCCGGCGCGCTTTTCGACGAAGGCGGCCATGCCTTCGGCCTTGTCCTGTGTCGCACACAGCACCTGGAACGTGCGCCGCTCGGCCACGATCCCCTGATCGAGGGTCGTCTCGAAGGCGAGGTTGACCAGTTCCTTGACCGCGATGGCACCCAGCGGGGGCATGGCGGCAATCGCCTGCGCGGTCTTGAGCGCCTCGGCCAGAAGCTCGGCCTGGGGGACGACGCGGCTGACCAGGCCGCTGCGTTCGGCTTCGGCGGCATCCATCATCCGGCCCGTCAGGCACATTTCCATGGCCTTGGCCTTGCCCACCGCGCGGGTGAGACGCTGCGAGCCGCCCATGCCCGGCGCGATGCCCAGGCGGATTTCGGGCTGGCCAAAGCGGGCATTGTCGCTCGCGATGATGAAATCGGCCATCATCGCCAGTTCGCAGCCGCCGCCCAGCGCAAAGCCGTTGACCGCCGCGATCCACGGCTTGCGCGTGGCCTTGACCAGATCGCGCGTCCATCCGGCGAAGAAATCTTCCGCGAAGAAGTCGGCGGCGGGCTTCTCGGCCATCTCCTTGATGTCGGCCCCGGCGGCAAAGGCCTTGTCGCCGCTGCCGGTGATTACCGCGCAGAGCTGGGCGGGATCAGCCTCGAAGGCGGCGAAGGCCTGCGTCAGGTCGGCCAGAACGTGCGAGGAGAGCGCGTTGAGCGCCTGGGGCCGGTTGAGCGTGAACAGGGTGACCGGGCCGTGGCGTTCGACCAGAATCGTTTCAAAAGGCGTTTCCGGGGTCATAGCGGTGTCCATTCCTCTTCATGCGGCAGGGGCGCGAAAATCGCCTCGACCATGCTGTCCTCGACATCCTCGGGCCGGGCGGGGTTCCAGCGCGGGGCATTGTCCTTGTCGATGATCACCGCGCGCACGCCCTCGGCGAAATCGGGAGTGAGCATCACCCGCGCCGCGATCCGGTATTCCATGGCCATGTTGGCGGCGAAATCGGGCAGCGCTAGGCTTTCCTGAAGCTGGCGCAGCGAGACCGTGGAGGAGAGCGGCGCGCGTGTCTTCAACGTCGCCAGCGTCTGCGTGGCCCACGGCGAAGGATCGCGGCCCAGCGAACGCCAGATCGCGGCCAGCGTATCATGCACGAAATGCCGGGCGATGTCGGGCGCATAGGCCGCAAGCGGCGCCGCGCCGGGGTGAGTGGCCAGATCGTCGAGCACCGTGGCGACGGTCTCCCCGCCAGCGATCCGCTCCTTGGCCAGCGCCAGCGCCTCGTCGGGCAGGAAATGGGTGGCCAGCCCCGCCCAGCAGCATTCCGCGCCGTCGAGCCGCGCGCCGGTCAGCGCCATGAAGTGCCCCAGCCGTCCCTTGAGGCGCGAGAGGAACCAGCCCCCGCCCACATCGGGAAACAGGCCGATCCCGGTTTCGGGCATGGCCAGCCGGGTGCGCGCGGTGGCCACCCGCCAGCGCGCGGGCAGCGACAGGCCTACCCCGCCGCCCATGGTGATCCCGTCCATGAACGTGATGATCGGCTTCACATACGTGAACATCAGGTGGTTGAGGCGATATTCGGCGAGGAAGAACGCGCGGCCTGCGGCCCCGCCATCTTCGAGCGCGGACTGGCGCATCATCGCGATGTCGCCCCCGGCGCAGAACCCGCGCGAAAGGCGCGGCTCGCCGTCAGGGGCAACGGCATGGTCGATGATCACGGCGGTGATCGAGGGATCGTCGCGCCAGGCCAGCAGGGCCTCCGTCATGATCTCGACCATGGGCTGGTTGAGCGCATGGAGCGCGCGCGGCCGGTTGAGCGAGAGCACGCCCGCCTGCCCGTTGCGCCTGACCAGAACTTCGCCCGTCATGCCGGACCATCCTTTCCCGTTCGCGCCGTCCCCCGGCGCCTCTCGCCGCCCACGATAGGACCCCCGCCCCCATCGCGCAAATGCCCATAATCGCCAGAGAGTTGCACAGTGCAAAAAAGGGGCCGCAGCGCTGGCTGCGACCCCTTTTTGGCCGTAATTCGAAAGACCCGGAGATCAGGCCGGACGGCGGGCGTACCAGCCATAGCCGGCGATCACGCCATAGCAGAGCGCCGGAACGGCCAGGGCAATCGCCAGGCTGCCGCTCATGTCGGCAACGCTGCCGGTCAGCAGCGGCATGACCGCGCCACCAAAGATCGCCACATTGATCAGGCCCGAACCATCCGCCGCGCGCGAACCCAGCTTTTCGCAGGCGAGGCTGAAGATCGTGGGGAACATGATCGAGTTCATCAGGCCGATGGCCAGCAGCGCATAGCCCGAAACCAGCCCCACGCTCTGGGTGGAAAGCAGGATCAGCGCAATCGCGCCCAGCGCATTGAACGCCAGCACCTTGCCCGGCGAAACCGCGCGCAGAACCGCCGAGCCCACGAAGCGGCCGATCATCGCGCCACCCCAGTAGAAGCTGATCAGCTTGCCCGCCGAAGCCTCGTCCAGACCCATGACATGGGCCTGCTTGAGGTAGCTGACGATCAGCGAGCCGATCGATACTTCCGCGCCGACATAGAGGAAGATGCACAGTGCCCCCAGCCCGAAGCGCGGACGCTTGAGCAGGTCGAAGCCGATCAGGCTGGCGTCCTCGTCGTGCTTTTCAACCGGCAGGCGGTTGCGGAACATCCACACCGCGCCCGCCACGATTGCCAGCACCACCGCAAGGCCAAGGTAGCCCTTCACGATCGCGAAGCTTTCAGCGGTGCGGTAGGCGTCGAGCGCCGGCCCCGAGAGGTCGGCAGCGGTGACCTTGGCCAGACTGCCCAGGATCAGCGCCGAACCGGCAAAGGGAAACAGCGTGGTGCCCAGCGCGTTGAACCCTTGCGCGAACGTCAGGCGACCAGCCGCCGTCTTGGCGGGCCCGAGCAGCGAGATCAGCGGGTTGGCCACGACCTGCACGACCACCACCCCGCTCGCCAGCACGAACAGCGCCAGCAGGAACACGGCATATGTCGCGCTCTGCGAGGCCGGGATGAACAGCAGGCAGCCCACCATCATCGCCAGCAGGCCAGCCACCGCGCCGCGCATGTAGCCGATGCGCTTGACCAGCCGCGCGCCGGGGATGCCAATGACGGCATAAGCGGTGAAGAAACAGAACTGCACCAGCATCGCCTGTGTGTAGTTCAGCGTGAAAAGCTCTTTCAGCTTGGGGATGATCACGTCGTTGAGCGAGGTGATGCCGCCAAAGATGAAGAACAGGCCCATGACGAAAAGCTGCAACTGCGGTGCGTCGACATGGGAGGCATTCTGGGTGCCTTCGGGATTTTTGCCCGTCGCAAGATCGGGAGCAAGCGCCATTTTGTTCTCTCCAAACTTCCTCTTTCGCCCTCGACTGAACGGTCCTTTTGCGGGGACTCGTGCGGGTAGACCGTCCCTGACAGCGCGAGGCATGACAGCGATGCCACATTGTGAGCCCGAGCGCCAATGCAAACCGCATCAAGAGTTGTGGAAGCCGCCCTGTTGCGTCCCGTTTGCACCATCAGCCGGGGGCGAGCGCACCCTATACCCTTGAAAACCGGCCCCGCCCGATCCTTCGGAGGCCGGGGTTCGACCCAAGGTACAATTGCCCGGACACGCCGCGATGCGCATCTTTCACCAGGAAGCGCGGCGCAAAACCCGCGCAGAGTCATGTCGCAATGCGTCGAGAGCAGCACCCTTGCCTGCCTGGCCGCATTGGCGTCGCCAACCGGCGAATTTCAAGGAGAGGCCCATGTTGCAGGAAGCCATGTCCAAGTTCTCGGCCAAGAGCCCGATCAAGGAAAAGTTCGACAACTTCATCGGCGGCAAGTGGGTGGCTCCCGTTCGCGGCCAGTATTTCGACAACGTTTCCCCGGTGACCGGCAAGCCCGTGTGCCAGGTGGCACGCGGCACGGCCGAAGACATCGAACTGGCGCTCGATGCGGCGCACAAGGCCCGCGAAAGCTGGGGCCGCACCGCGCCGGCCGAACGCGCCCGGATCCTGCTGCGGGTCGCCGATCGCCTTGAGGAAAACCTCGACCTGCTCGCGATGGTCGAAACCATCGACAACGGCAAGCCGATCCGCGAAACCACCGCCGCCGACGTGCCGCTGGCGATCGATCACTTCCGCTATTTCGCCGCCTGCATCCGCAGCCAGGAAGGCTCGCTGGGCGAAATCGACAACGACACCGTCGCCTACCACTATCATGAGCCCCTCGGCGTCGTCGGCCAGATCATTCCGTGGAACTTCCCGCTGCTGATGGCCGCGTGGAAGCTGGCCCCCGCGCTCGCCGCCGGCAACTGCGTCGTGCTCAAGCCGGCCGAACAGACCCCGATGTCGATCCTCGTCCTGGCCGAGCTGATCGCCGACATCCTGCCCGAAGGCACGCTCAACATCGTCAACGGCTTCGGCGTCGAAGCGGGCAAGCCGCTGGCCACCAGCAAGCGCATCGCCAAGATCGCGTTCACCGGCGAAACCTCGACCGGCCGCCTGATCATGCAGTACGCCAGCGAGAACCTGATCCCCGTCACGCTCGAACTGGGCGGCAAGAGCCCGAACATCTTCTTCGCCGACGTGATGGACGCCGACGACGACTATTTCGACAAGGCCCTCGAAGGCTTTGCCATGTTCGGCCTCAACCAGGGCGAAGTCTGCACCTGCCCGTCGCGCGCGCTCGTGCAGGAATCGATCTATGAGAAGTTCATCGAACGCGCGGTCGCCCGCGTGCAGAAGATCCGCCAGGGCAGTCCGCTCGATCCCTCGACCATGATCGGCGCCCAGGCTTCGAACGAACAGCTCGAAAAGATCCTGTCCTACATCGACATCGGCAAGAACGAAGGCGCCAAGGTCCTGACCGGCGGCAGCCGCGCTTCGCTCTCCGGCGATCTGGCCAGCGGCTACTACGTGACCCCGACCGTGATGGAAGGGCACAACAAGATGCGCATCTTCCAGGAAGAAATCTTCGGCCCGGTGCTTGCGGTCACCACCTTCAAGGACGAAGCCGAAGCCCTTGCCATCGCCAACGACACCCAGTTCGGTCTGGGCGCGGGCGTGTGGACCCGCAACGGCAACCGCGCCTATCGCTTCGGCCGCGAAATCCAGGCCGGCCGCGTCTGGACCAACTGCTACCACCTCTATCCGGCCCACGCCGCGTTCGGTGGCTACAAGCAGTCGGGCATCGGGCGTGAAACCCACAAGATGATGCTCGACCACTACCAGCAGACCAAGAACCTGCTGGTCAGCTACAGCACCAAGGCTCTCGGCTTCTTCTGAGCCCGGCTCGGAAAGCAACAGCGAAACGCGCCCCTGGCGGACACCGGGGCGCATTTCCGGGGCGGGTGTTTCAGGACATCCGCCCCGTTATTTTCAGGGCCTTTGCCGGGGCTGCATTGCGCGACAGGACAATCGCGACAGGACGATGATGACTGCCAACCTCCCTGCCCGCGTTGTCGCCACCAGCGAAGCCCTCGCCCTGATCGCCCGCCTGACCGCGCAGCACGGCCCGCTGATGTTTCATATCTCGGGCGGTTGCTGCGACGGATCGGCGCCGCTGTGCTTCGCACGGGGGGAGTTCAAGGTCGGCAGGCAGGATTTCCTGCTGGGGCTGGTGGCAGGCGACGTGCCGGTGTGGATCGGTGAAAACACGTTTGCCTATTGGCGCCACACCCGCCTGATCCTCGACGCCGCACCCGGACGCGGCGCGGGCATGTCGCTCGAAACGCCCGAAGGCATGCGTTTCCTGGCCCTTTCCGAACTGCTGGACGATGCCGAAGCGGCCACGCTCGACGCCGCTGGCGAACCCCCGCGCGGCGCGGATTGATCCGCTCCGATCCTTTCCCGACACAGGCCCTCCCTGATCGCCCGCAAACGCCAGATCACCAGCAAAAGATTGCGCGGAGATTGCCCGAATATTGCATTGTCCCCGCACCCCGTTAGAGACGAAGGGCTGCACACAGACAGCGGGCGGTTTTGGAGAGGACCGTGGATATTCGCAATTGCGAGGTTGGCGTGGCATCATCCCATGCATCCGATCCCTACGACGCCTTCGAGGAGATCACCCGTGCCATCGACCCGGCCACGCTGGCCGGGGCGCTGATGTTCTGCTCACACCGCTACGACCGCGAACGGCTGGCCCGCGCGGCGCGGCTGTGGTCGATGGAACGCTTCCCGATGATCGGCTGCACGAGTTCGGGCGAACTGACCGAGGCGGGCTATGACGAGGATTCGATCAGCCTGATCGGCTTTCCTTCCGACGAATTCCACATGGTCAGCCACCTGTTCGAAGACCTCACCCAGTTCGACGCAGGGTCCGCGCGCGCAGCCGTGCGCGATCTGGTGGCCCGCGCCGAACTGGGCAGCGCGAACTTGCGCCGCAAGGGCGGCGGGCCCGTCGATGCCCCGGTCAACCACGCCGCGCTGTTCCTCGTCGACGGGCTCTCGCACAGCGAGGAATTGCTGGCGATGACCGTACAGGAAGCGCTGGGTGAAATTCCGCTGGTGGGCGGTTCTTCGGGCGACGGGATGCGCTTCAAGGAAACCGGGATCTTCTCGGACGGCGATTTTCACCCTGCCGTTGCCGCAGTCGCCATCCTCTCCACACGCCGCCCGCTCCATGTCTTCCGCCGCCAGCACTACAAGCCGGGCAAGCTCAAGATGGTGGTGACCGGCGCCGATCCGGGCGCGCGCTGCGTGACCGAGATCAACGCCGAACCGGCGGCGCAGGAATACCTGCGCCTTGCCGGTTCGCCCGACGCCGATGCCGCAGTGATCGCCGGGCCACTGGCCGATCCCTCGCGTCTCGACATGACGCTTTTTGCCGCCTGTCCGCCGATGGTACGCGCCGGGGGCGACTATCACGTCCGCGCAGTCCAGGCCGCCAATCCCGATGGCAGCCTCACGTTCTATTGCGCGATCGACGAAGGCATCGTGCTGACGCTGGGCGAGCCGGTCGACCAGATCGAAAGCCTCAAGGCCACCATGGAGGACATTCGCGCCGCCGTGGGCGAGGTCGACCATATCATCGCCTTCGACTGCGTACTCAACCGCATCAATGCCGAGCGCCGCCAGATCGGTCGGCTGGTCTCCGAAATCTACCGCCGCAATGGCGTCGTCGGCTTCAACACCTATGGCGAGCAGTTCCATGCGCTCCATGTGAACCAGACCTTCAGCGGGCTGGCCATCGGGCGATGACCGGCCAGCCTGCCCCCCGGCTTTCCGCTTCCGGCGCGCCCGCGCAGCACGCCGATGCCCTCGCGCGGCTGGAATACGAGAACGCCAAGCTGCGCAAGATCAACGCCGCGCTGATCGACCGCGTCGAACGCTCGACCGACCTGTCGCATTCGGCCTTCTCGATGTTCGAGCGGGCGATCACCCTCGAACAGCTCGTGCGCGACCGCACCCGCGAGCTGGAAGAGGCCATGTCCGAACTGGCTACGGTCAACGCCAAGCTCGCCAATGCCCACGCCAATGCCGAGGCCGCCGAGACCCGCCTGCGCGACGCCATCGAATCGATCAACGAAGGCTTCGCCCTGTTCGATGCCGAAGACCGCCTCGTCCTCTACAACGAGGCCTATGTCGGTTTCTGGCCTGCCGTGGCCGACCTGCTGGGCGAGCGCCCCACCTTCGAACAGATCATCAGCCAGCTGGCCGAACGGCGCAGCCCGGTCAGCGCGCTGACCGCGCCCGACCGCTGGGCCTCCGACCGCCTGGCCCGCCATGCCATCGCCACGGGCGGCCACGTTCAGGCGCTGGCCGACGGGCGCTGGATCCAGATCAACGAGTTGCGCACCAGCGAAGGCGGCATCGTCGGCATCTATACCGACATTACCGAGGCCAAGGCCGAAGATGCCCGCGCCCGCGCGCGCGATCTGGCCGAACAGAACCTCGCGCTTCAGGCCCTGCTCGACAATCTGGTCGAGGGCGTGTGCATGTTCGACGCCGAGCGCAAGCTTACCGCGTGGAACGGGGCCTTGCAGCGCCTGCTGGGCATTGCCGGCGACGCGGGCCGCGAACTGCACCATCACGACGACCTCGTGCGGCTGTGCTCCACGACACTGGGGATGGACGGGGCCGAAGTCCTCGCCTGGCGTACCGAGGACGAAGTGGCGGTGCGCAACCGCCTGTGCCAGGTGGGCGACCGGATCTGGGAAGTGCGCACGACGGCCACCGCGCTGGGCGGGATGGTGGTGGGCCTGCTCGATGTGACCGAGCCGACCACCGCGCGCCAGTTGCTCCAGAACACCGCCGAAACCCTCGAACGGCGGGTAACCGAACGCACGACCGAACTCCTCTCGCTCAACCAGCGGCTGGCCTCCGAAGTGGCCGAGCGCCGCGCGATCGAGGCCCAGTTGCTCGAAGCCAAGACCCTGGCCGAAGGCGCCAACCGCTCGAAGACGAGCTTTCTGGCCGCGGCCAGCCACGACCTGCTCCAGCCGCTCAACGCCGCGCGCCTGTTCATCGCCGCGCTCACCGAGCGGCGCCTCGCGCTGCCCACGCGTGCGCTCGTCAACCAGGCCTCGACCTCGCTCAATTCGGTCGAGGACCTGCTCGAAACCCTGTTCGAGATCTCGCGGCTCGATGCCGGCGCGATCACGCCGGACCTCACCGACGTGAACCTGACCGCGCTGCTGGCCACGCTCCAGACCGAATTTGCCCCCACCGCGCGCTCGGCGGGCCTTGCCTTCGTGGTCGAGCCGGCCAATGTCTGGGTGCGCAGCGACGCGCGCCTGCTGCGCCGCATCCTGCAAAACCTCGTCTCCAACGCGATCCGCTACACCGGGCACGGCGAAGTGCGCGTGAAGACCGACCATCCCGCCCCCGGACAGGTCCGGATCAGCGTGTGCGACACCGGACCGGGCATCCCGCGCGACCAGCAGGAACGCATCTTCGAGGAATTCCGCCGCCTCGACACCAGCCACCGCATTCCGGGCAAGGGGCTGGGGCTGGCCATCGTGCGCCGCGCCACGGCGATGTTGCAGCATCCGCTCGAACTCGTGTCCGATGCGGGCCAGGGCGCGTGCTTCATGGTCACCGTCCCGCAAGGGGAGAGCCGGGCCGATACGACCCCGGCGCTGACCAAGCCCACCCGCGACCGCGCGATCCAGGGCCGCCGCATCCTCGTCGTCGACAACGAGACACAAATCCAGCTGGGCATGGAAACGCTGTTGAGCGGGTGGGGCTGTCAGGTCATGGCCGCAGGCAGCGGCGCGGCCGCGCTTGCCCGGCTGGGCGACGAGCAGCCCGGCGTGATTCCCGATGTGATCATTGCCGATTTCCACCTCGACAATGGCGAAACCGGCGATCAGGCGGTTCACGAAATCCGCACGAAGCTGGGGCGCACGGTCCCCGCGATCATCATCTCGGCCGACCGCAGCGAAGAACTCAAGGCGCGCCTGTCAGGGCAAAAGCTGCCCCTGCTGGGCAAGCCGGTCAAACCGGCGCAATTGCGCGCCCTGCTGCAAACGATGATGCACTAAAGCCGCAATCCTTCGGCGCCCCGGACACGATCCGGGGCCCCGCGCGGCAAGGCCACCAACCCAAAGACCGTCAGTCGAAATGAATCCGGTTGGCCAGGATCACCGCCTGGGTGCGGCTGAACACGCCCAGCTTTTGCAGGATCGCCGAGACATGCGCCTTGACCGTGGTGAGCGAGACATCGAGATCGTGGGCGATCTGCTTGTTGAGCCGGCCATGGACCAGATGGTGCAGCACGACCTTTTGCTGCGGGGTCAACGTGTCGATCCGGGCGCGGATCTGGGCTTCTTCCTCGCTGACCGGGCTCTCTTCGAGCGCGATGTCGGGAATGTAGATTTCGCCCGACATGACCATGTGGAGCGCATCGACGATGGCCGCGCGCTTCATCGACTTGGGCAGGAAGCCTGCCGCACCAGCCGAGAGCGCCTCCTGCACGAGGGCGCGGTCGAAGCTGCCCGAGACCATCATCACCGGCACCATCGGGAAAGTCTGGCGCAATTGCACCAGCCCCGAAAGGCGCGTGGCATCGGGCATGTTGAGATCGAGCAGCACGAGATCGCATTCGCCATGCTGCGCCAGAACCGAGCAGGCCTCGGCGACACCGGCCGCTTCGAGAATGTCGCAATCCTCGAAAGTCACGGCCAGAAGACTGCGGAGCCCGTCGCGGACCAGCGGATGATCGTCGACGACGAGAATACGTTCAGGAGTGGCAGTTGCGGCCATCCCCGCACTATCCCCAGCCTTGCCCGAAAGGCAAGCGCCCATCGCGCGCGAACGCGAGGAGCCGCCCTTGCTGCGCACAGGACTTGCGAAAACCGGAGCGGCGAAGACCGGAGCGGCAAAAGCCGGGTCCGGGAAAAACGAAGGGTCGGAAAGATGTGCTGAAAACATGCTCTCTTCCCGACCCTGCGCGCCATAGGGGGGCCAAGCCGAAGCCTGACCCGAAGCGTGGGGGCCGGCCGGAGGGACGGCGCCCTCCCTGTTCCAGCCCCGCGCCATCACTTGGGCAGCTTGAACACCCAGAGCGCACCGCCCTGGCTGATTTCCTTGAAGGTCTTGGCGACTTCACCGCCCCACAGCGGCACGGCGCCACCCCAGCCCGACATCACGGCGACGTACTGTTCGCCATCCTGTTCCCAGGTGATGGGCGAGCCGACCACGCCCGAACCGGTGTTGAACTTCCACAGTTCCTGGCCGGTCTTGGCGTCGAAGGCCTTGAGGTAGCCTTCGGGGGTGCCGGTGAACACGAGGTTGCCGCCCGTGGTCATCACGCCGCCCCAGAGCGGAGCCTTGTTCTTGTATTCCCAGACGATCTTGCCGGTCTTGGGGTCCATCGCGCGCAGGGCGCCGATGTGATCCTCGGCGATCGGCTTGATCGTGAAGCTGGCGCCCAGATAGGCCGCGCCCTTCTTGTAGGCGATCGGCGTGTTCCAGATGTCCATGCCCCAGTCGTTCGAGGGGATGTAGAACAGGCCCGACTGGTCCGAATAGGCCATCGGCATCCAGTTCTTGCCGCCCAGGAACGAGGGGCTGGCAAACACGGTCTTGCCCTTGGCTTCCGAGCCACCGGCCATGTCGGGCGCGCCCGGACGGTTGGCGTCGATGTAGTTGGGGCGGCCGGTCTTGGGGTTGATGCCGTTGGCCCAGGTCGTCTGCATGACGAACTTGTTGGCGCTGATGAACTTGCCGTTCGTGCGGTCGAGCACGAAGAAGTAGCCGTTGCGGTCGGCCTTGGCGCCCAGCTTCATCGGCTTGCCGTTGATGGTGGCGTCAAACGGGATGAACTCGTTCACGCCGTCGAAGTCCCAGCCATCGTGCGGGGTGGTCTGGTAGTGCCAGACGATCTGCCCGTTGTCGGGATTGATGGCGAGAGTCGAGGAGGTGTAGAGGTTGTCGCCGGGGCGCAGGTGGCTGTTCCACGGGGCCGGGTTGCCGGTGCCGAAGAAGAGCAGGTTGGTTTCCGGGTCATAGGTCCCGCCCAGCCAGGTGGCGCCGCCGCCGGTCTTCCACAGGTCGCCCTGCCAGGTGGCGTTGGTCTTGCCGGTGATGCCGTTGGGCTTGCCGTGGAGCGTGCCCATGTGGCCTTCGATCACCGGGCGCGTCCACACCAGCTCGCCGGTGTTCACGTCGCGCGCCTCGACCGAGCCGACGACGCCGAATTCACCGCCCGACGTGCCGGTGATGACCATGCCCTTGACGATGATCGGCGCGGCCGTCTGGCTGTAGCCTGCCTGGTAATCGGCAGCGGTCTTGTTCCAGACGACCTTGCCGGTCTTGCGGTTGAGCGCGATGACGTGGGCATCGAGCGTGCCGAAGATGATCTTGTCGCCATAGATGGCCGCGCCGCGGTTCACCACGTCGCAGCAGGGCATGATGCCATCGGGCAGGCGGGCGTCATATTCCCACAGCTTGTCGCCGGTGTGGGCATCGAAGGCGAAAACGCGCGAGTAGGAACCAGTGACATAGATCACGCCGTCGTAGACGATCGGCTGGGCTTCCTGGCCGCGCTGCTTTTCACCGCCGAGCGAGGCCGCGAAAGCCGGGACCAGCTTGGCGACGTTGCCGCTGTTGATCTGGTTGAGCGGGCTGAAACGGTGCGCCTGCGGGCCCATGCCATAGGTGAGCACGTCGCCCGTGGTCTTGGCGTCAGCCATGAGGTCGGCGTCCCCCGGACCGGCAGCCTGGCCATCAGCAAGGGCAGGAGCCGCTACGGCCAGAGCCAGCACACAGGCTGCCGTAGCCTTCAAAAATCCCTTCATCATCACACCTCCGATTGAACGTTCGGCCTCTTGCCGGGCCGATCACGCTGGATCGCCATCGACGGGGGGCCACAGGGGGGGCATGGAAGCTGGATACGGTCGGCGCCCCCCTTGCCCGCCCACCATGCATTGCAGACTATTGCCTCACCGCGCCCCGGCAATTGGACCTTGGCACTAAGTCTGGGGCACTAAGTCCGGGACACTAAGTCCGAAGCCTTACGTCCGAAGCCGAAGCGCCCGTTCACACCTTCGCAACCCGGTTTTCCGGCCAATCCTCAGCCCGCTGCCAGCGGGGCCGTCCAGGCCACGCCATAGGGCTTGCACAAGGCGGCCATGCGGCCATCCTTCTGCATGTCGGTCACGATGGATTCGAGCGCGTCGCCCAGCGTGCGGCTGGCCTCCTTCACGGCCATGCCCACGTCCCAGCCGGGCGCATTGAGTTGGGGAAGCGGCCCCTTGCGTTGCGCGAACTCCGAACCATGGTCGCGCAGGCCGAATTCGAGCTGGGCTCGCGTCGCCAGTGCCGCATCGGCATCGCCCTTGACCAGCGCCGAAACCGCCGCCGCCCCATTGGGAAAATGCACGACATCCTTGGCCAAAGCGCCGCCGAACTGCCCCATCAGGTAGTAATCGGGCACTGTCGCCAGTTCGACCGCGAGCTTGTGCCCACGGAACGCGAGCGGGGCAGCCTCGCACTGGAGGCCCTTGCCCGTAGCACAGGCCAGGCCGAACCCCTCGCGCACATAAGGCGCCACGATCGCGACCTGATCCTGCTGCGCGGCAAAGGCCGGATCGAACGGGACATGGAGCATGACATCGGCGGCCTGGAACCCCAGCAACCCGCCACGCCACACAGCATTGCGCAGATCGTCCTCGACGCTTTCATCGGCAGGAAAAATGGCCAGATCGGCCCTCACCCCGAGCGCCTGCGCCAGGGCCCGGCCCAGATCGGCGTCGATACCCCGGATCTGCCCGCCCTCGTCCCACGACCAGGGCGCGTTGTCCTGATAGATCGCCACGCGCAACACGCCATTGGCCTTGACCTTGGCGAGCGGCGCGGCCTGAACCCCGGCGGGGGCGAGAGCCATGGCGCCAGTCGCCAGAGCCCCGCCCAGAAGGGCACGCCGGGTTACCGCCGCCGTGCCTTCTTTACGCGCCATCGGGATCACTCCTGGTGGACAGTTTCGAGCCAGGCGCGGATCGCCCAGCCAGCCTTCTGGCCCAGCACCTCGCCCATCGGCGGCATATAGACCTTGCCGTCGCGGACCGAGCCGTGGTGGTAGCGCTGCACGAACCATTCGTCGCCGCTGTCGCCCAGTTCGAGATAGCGCAAGTCGGGCGCGATCCCGCCCGAGATCGCCTCGATCCCGTGGCAGCGCGCGCAGTTCTGCGCATAGGCATGTTCGCCGATCTTGATCGCCTCGGCATTGCCGCGATAGGGGTTGTGCTCGATCCAGGTGTCGTTGTTGGGCTGGATGTCGGGAAGAGCGCTCGTATCGACAGCCTGCGGCGTCACGTCGCCATGGGCAAAGAGATGAGGCGCGCCGGCCAGGGCAAGCACCCCGGCTGAGGCTGCCAGCGCCAGTCGTCCGGTGATCTTCATCGCGTAATTCCCTTTTCCTCGAATCTTCTGCTCTGGTCAGTCCCTGACCCCCTGATGGCCCACTGGTGGCACACCCGAAATTGACCTTTGGTCGAATGCCCCCAAGGATTTGTGCTTATTAGGGTGGGATTCGGGACCAGAGCACCGACAATACAATCACGGCGGCGCCATCACGGCGCCAGATGGCCGCGACACGAGAGGACGACGGACATGCGCTTGATCACGAAACTGGCCCTGGGCGCGCTCACGGCTCTCATGGCGCCTGCCGCCGCCGGCGCGCAGACCGTCTATGTCAGCAACGAGCGCGGCAATTCGGTCACCGTGATCGACGGCGCGGCGGGCAAGGTGCTGGCGACATGGCCGGTGGGCGAACGCCCGCGCGGGATCACCCTCACCCGCGACGGGCGCTTCGTGCTGGTCTGCGTGAGCAACGACAACGCGGTCAAGGTGATCGACCGCCAGACCGGCAAAATCCTGCGCGAGATCGGCGCCGGACAGGACCCGGAACAGTTCTTCCCGGCCATCGACGGCAAGACCGTGTTCGTCGCCAACGAGAACGATGCCGCCGTCAGCGCGATCGATCTGGAAACCGGGCGCGTGGCCTTCCAGATCCCGGTCGGCAAGGAACCCGAAGGCGTGGCGCAGAGCCCGGACGGCAAATGGCTGGTGGTGACCTCCGAAGACGACAGCACGATCGCCTGGATCGATCTGGCCACGCGGCAGGTCGTCTCGACGATGGAAACCGAAAAGCGCCCCCGCCATGTCGAATTCACCGCCGACGGACGCGAACTGTGGATCGCGGCCGAAGTGGGCGGCGTGATCCAGATTGCCGATCCGCGCACGCGCGCGATCACCGCGACCATCCCGTTCTCGATTCCCGGCGTTCAGGGCTACAAGATCCTGCCCTGCGGCATCCGTTTCACCCCCGATGGCAAGACCGCCGTGGTCGCGCTGGGCCGGGCCGATCGCATCGCGCTGATCGATGTCGCCACGCGCAAGGTCCGCGCGACGATCCCCGTGGGCAAGCGCGTGTGGCATCTGGCGCTCAGCCCCGACGGCACCCGCGCCTACACCGCCAATGGCCTGTCCAACGACGTTTCCGTGGTCGATCTGGTGGCCGGGAAGACCGTGGCGACCGTTCCGGCGGGAATCGCGCCCTGGGGCGCCGTTGCCGCGCCCTGAGCAAAATGCGCGGCCACAGGCCCCTGTTTTTGCAATAATGCGCAATCGTGCGTAGTTCCTTGGAACGAGAACCATAGTCCAATTTCGCGCATCCCCTGCCACGCGCATCGTCGCCTGAGCCTCCGCGAGGGGCATCAGAACATATCAGGGGATGGAACAATGAAGGCTCACAAGAAGCTCGTGAACACGCCGCTGTCGAGCGTGATGCTCGCGGGCATGATCACCCTGGGGATGACACTGGGCGCCACGCCCGCCATGGCCGGAACCTCGGCCGCGCTGCTCAAGCGCCTCCATGAAAAGGGCATTCTTTCCGATGAGGAATACGAACAGCTCGTCCACGAGGATGAAGCCGAAAACGCACCGCCCACCCCGGCGGCTGCCGTGGAAACGCCTGCCTCGGCCCCGCCCGCCCAAGTAGCCGACTCCGAGCGCTTCGTGCGCCGCACGGCGAGCGGCGTGGGCCTTGAGGTCGGCGATGTCACGCTCAAGTTCTCGGGCTCGGTCAACGGATTCTATGTCCACGACAACCCGCAGGCGCCCAATGCCACGTCGAGCGTGGCGGGCGGCGTCGTCAACGTGGGCGGCAATACCTCGGCGGTCCGCAACGGCCTGCTCCCCGGCTTCCTCAAGATCGAGGCGACCACCCAGCAGGGCGGTTGGGACGTGGGCGCCCACTTCGGCATGTATCCGGGCATCAACAGCGCCGCCTGGGGCGCGCTGGGCGCCAACAACGGTGGCCAGCCGACCGGCCTTGCCACCTCGGGCATCGACTTCCGCCAGACCTACCTGACCGTGGGCCGCGCCGGCTATGGCGAACTGAAGATCGGCCGCGACATCGGCCTGTTCGGGTCGGACGCCATCCTCAACGACATCACGCTGCTCTCGCCCGGCTCGCCCGGCGGCAACGTGGCCCCGGCCAACACCACGCTGGGCCGCATCGGCGTTGGCTATATCTACACCGACTTCCAGCCGCAGATCACCTACACGACGCCTGATTTCAAGGGCTTCAAGGTTGCTGGCGGCGTGTTCCAGCCGCTCCACTCGCTCACCGGCCCTGCCGAAACCAACAGCGAGCCCGGCTTCCAGGCCAAGATCACCTACGACACCAAGGTCGGCCCGGTCGGCGCCCACCTGTGGGTTTCGGGGATCACCCAGAAGCATGACACCGTCACCAGCAGCCTGTCCTACACCGGCAAGGGCATCGACTTCGGCGCCAAGCTCAACAGCGGCCCGGTCACCGTGGTCGGCTACTACTACACCGCCTCGGGCCTGGGCACGACCGCGCTCAACCTGTTCGACAGCGATGGCCTTGGCAATGCGCGTGACAGCCAGGGCTTCTATGCACAGGCCACCGCCACTTTCGGCAAGTTCACCCTGGGCGGCAGCTATGGCGAAAGCCGCCTGAGCTATGCCAACGCGCTCGACGCCTCGGCCAACCCCACGCTGGTCAAGGTGAACAGCAGCTGGGTCGGCCAGGTGCGCTATGGCCTGACCAGCTGGGTCACGCTGATCGGCGAATATGTCTCGACCAAGGCGGTCGCCCACAACGGCAACCGCGCCAAGTCCGATACCCTGGCAATCGGCGGCATCCTCTTCTTCTGAGTCAGGTTCAGTGCCCCGGCGTCCGCTCCTGACGCCGGGGCCCCTTGCCGGGCAGCCCTGCGTGGCTGTCCGGTTTTTTCATGCCCCCATCGGAAAGCTCCAACGGAAAAAGGCCGGGCAGCCACGGGGCTGTCCGGCCTTTTCCTGTCGGTTTCTGTTGAAGCCTTCGCAGCGCCCCGCAACGAACGGGGCCTGCAAACGCGACCGCTTACTTGAGCTTGGTCAGGTAGCCGACCAGTTCGGCGCGCTTGGCCGGGTCCTTGATGCCGGGGAACGACATCATCGTGCCGGGAACGAGCGCGCGGGGGTTTTCGATCCACTTGTCGAGCGTGGCCGCATTCCAGGTCAGGGCCGACTTCTTGAGCCCGTCGGAATACTTGAAGCCCGCCGCATGGGTGCCGGCCTTCTTGCCGACCACGCCGTAAAGGTTGGGGCCGATCTTGTTGGGGCCGCCCTTGCTGGCATCGTGGCAGGCCGCACAGCGCGCCCAGGTCGCGGGGGCTGCGGGCGCCGCAGGCGCGGCATGAGCAGCAGCAGAGGCGGCAAAACCCGCCAGCAGGGCGGAACCGACGGCAATCAGGCGCTTCGACATAACTTCTCCACTCAACGTCTTTGTGCAAGCTCCTGCCATGCCTTCGCGCGCGAGAATATTGGACTATCGGACAGTCGGGAGCCTTGCGGAGCAACAGGGTTAATCCCCAACCGGCCCGCAAGCCGGGCAGGCCGATTGACAGCGGCGGGCCCAGCGGCGATCCTGCCTGAAAGGCCCGGAAAAAAGGGCCGGACACAGAGGATGCCACCCCAGATGATCACGACGCGTTTCACGCAATTGTTCGGTGTCGAACACCCCATCGCCCAGGGCGGCATGCAATGGGTCGGCACGGCGGACCTCGTTTCGGCGGTCGCCAATGCGGGCGCGCTCGGCTTCCTCACCGCGCTCACCCAGCCCAGCCCCGAGGCGCTCACCCGCGAAATCGCGCGCTGCCGCGGGTTGACCGACAAACCCTTCGGCGTGAACCTCACGATCCTGCCCTCGATCAATCCGCCCCCTTATGCCGAATATCGGCAGGCGATCATCGAGGCCGGGATCACCGCCGTCGAAACCGCCGGCTATCGGCCCGACGAACACGTCGCCGCCTTCAAGGCCCATGGCGTGAAAGTGATCCACAAGTGTACCGCCGTGCGCCATGCGCTCTCGGCCCAGCGCATGGGCGCCGACGCGATCTCGATCGACGGCTTCGAATGCGCGGGCCATCCGGGCGAGGACGACATTCCCGGCCTCGTGCTGATCCCCGCGACGGCAGACAAGGTGACCATCCCGATCATCGCCTCGGGCGGCTTTGCCGATGGGCGCGGGCTCGTCGCCGCGCTGGCGCTGGGCGCGGAAGGCATCAACATGGGCACGCGCTTTTGCGCCACGCAGGAAGCCCCGATCCACGAAGGCATCAAGCAGGCCATCCTCGCCAACGACGAACGCGCGACCGCGCTGCTGTTCCGGTCCTATCGCAACACCGCGCGCGTGGCGCGCAACAGCGTGGCGCAGGAAGCCATCGCCATCGAACAGTCCGGCCAGCCGTTCGAGGCGATCGCCCACCTCGTGAAAGGCGCGCGGGGCCGCGAAGGCCTGATCAGCGGCGACCCGGAACACGGCATCTGGACCGCAGGCCTCGTCCAGGGCCTGATCCACGACATCCCCCCGGTCGCCACCCTGGTCAGCCGCATCGTGGCGCAAGCCGAGGCCATCATCGCCCAGAGACTGGGTGCGATGATCGCTTCGGCCTGATTTCAGCGCGGCTCTCGCGGGTCGAGAGAGGCATCAGCCACCCCCACCGCCCATTCGCGCAGCGACAGGGCATAGGCGGTCACTTCGGAGCAGGCTTGCACGTCCGCGTCGGATACCACGACACCAGCGGCGGACAGGCCTTCGCGAAGTCCGGCAGGGTCAGGCGCGGGGGCGGCAGGGGCTGGGCCGGGCGCACCGCCAGCGGCTTGCCCGTGCAGGCGGTGAGCATCGGCATAGGCAGCGCCAGCAGCGCGAGCGGCAGAAAGATCGGCTTCATGGGCGGTGTCCTGCTGGGCGGCCTTCATCCGGTAGACCGCTTCCTGATGGTGGATCGCTTCGGCCGACAGGCGCGTGGCCTCGGCCTGGGCGGCGACATAGCTGGCGCGGTCGGCGGCACGCCCGGTCCGTTCGGCGCGCAAGGCCCCGCGATAATGAAGGGCCGCCGCACCCAGCCCGGTGAAGGCCAGCAACCCGGCCAGCGCCAGCCCCCATTTCCAGCGCGACAGCAGCGGGATAAGCATTTCGGGCATCACGCGCGCTCCTCAGGGGCCTGCGCCAGCCATGCGGCCACGTCGAAGCTCGGGCAGGCCTTGGCCACCCCCGGCCAGTCGCGATGGCCGCGCACGACAAGATCGGGAAAGCGCGCCCGATAGGCCGCCACCAGCGCGCGCAAGGCCATGGTCTGGGCCGGGGTGCGGGTGTCCTTGGGCCTGCCCGCCTTGTCGACCCCGCCGACATAGCAGACCCCGAGGTTGCCGGTGTTCCTGCCCCCGACATGCGCGCCCTTGAGCGTATCAGACAGGGTCGCATGGACCGAACCGTCCAGCTCGATCACATAGTGATACGACACCTGCCCGAACTTGGCGGTGTCCCAACTGCTGATCGTTTCGGCGGCCACATCGCGCCCCTCGGGCGTGGCGGCACAATGAATCGTGAGAAACCGGATCGGACCGAGCGGGGGCATGGCAGGCACCTCGTGCTGGAGAGTGCCCAAAAAGTGCCCATAGCCCCGCCCCCTTTGAATCGGCAGTTGCCACGCCCGGCGCAGCGCCCAAACACTGCCCCATCCAAAGCTCATGTGGTGAAGGGGGCCCTGCCCCCTTCGTTATCTCTTCTTCTTCCTGAAAAATTCAGCCGTCAAAAATCGATGGCAATCCCGTTCTTCTCCCAATCCCCAAAACGCGTGGGATCAAGGCCATCGGGATCATCCCCCCGCTCCACCGCGCGCGGTTCGGGCACGGGGCCATCGGGCCAGTGGTCGGGCTTGGCAAAGGGGGCCGGGCGCTGTGTAGCGCGCTGGAAACCGGCCGGTGCGGTCGAGTGCGGCTTATCCATGGCCCAGCCCTTGCGCCTTTGCGCGCCCGGACGCAATCGGGAAACCGCGCACCAAGATTGCCAAAACCCGCGAGAGGCGCGATAGGCCGGGCAATGGCCCGTTCCCCACAGACCCGCAAGCCCGCCCCTTCCCAGAGCCCCGAGGCGATTCCCGGCGTCCCCGCGCGGCGTGCCGCCTTGCGCCTGCTCGATGCCGTGCTGCGCCGGGGCGAGCCGCTCGACCAGATCGCCCCGCCGATCCTGCGCCCGATCGAGCGCGCCGACGACCGCGCGCTGGCGCTGGCCATCGTGAGCGAGGCCTTGCGCTGGCTGGGCGATATCGACGCCCTGATCGACAGCGCCACCCAGCAGAACCTTCCCGAAGATGCCAAGGCGCGCGGCGTGCTCCAGATCATGCTGGCCCAGGCCCTGCGGCTCGACCTGCCGCCCCATGCGGTGATCGCCACGGGCCTGCCGCTGCTGATGGGGGGCCCGCGCCGTCTGGCCCATGGGGTGTTCTCGGCCCTGCTCAAGCGGGGGGCTACCCTGCCCGAAGCGCCGAGCCTGCCCGCCGCTGCCGCCGCGCGCTGGGACGAAGCCTGGCCG
>DQVI01000008.1 GCA_015661825.1 Novosphingobium capsulatum | reverse complement strand
GGGGCCGCTGGCCTCGATTGCCTGCTTTGGCAACAACAACGGCGCCATCGTGGGGCCGCCGATTGCCGCGTGGCAGACACGCGACCTCGGCGCGCTGGGATGCGTGGCCCGTATCGACGGACAGGACGTGGGGCGCGGCGACACCTCCCGCCTGCCCGGCGGCCTCTGGGCCGCATTGGCGTTTGCCTGTAACCGGCAAGCCCTCGGCACACCGCTCAAGGCCGGTGACATCGTTTGCACCGGGGCGCTGACGGGGATGCACCCCCTCGCCGCCGGCCAGCGCGCAAGGGCCGATTTCGGACCGCTGGGGCAAGTGGAATGTCTGGCTGTGCCACAGGCCGCTTTCCACGCGGATGAAGCGCCGGTCCGGGGCTTATAGCGCCCATCAGGCCCCCGTCAGGCGCGGGTGCTTTTGCCGGGTTTTTGCGAAGATCCGTCGAGATAGGGGGCCAGATAGGCACTGACCGTCTGGATCGCCTGATTGACCATCACCGCACTCAACCGGCCTTCTTCGAGCAGCGAGAGCCCGAACATCAGGTCGATGATCTCGATGGCAAAGAAATAGATCGGCACCGGCCAGCCCCGCGCCGGTGTTGGCGCAATGCTGCCCTCCAGCCAGGCTTCCAGTTGCAGGCCGTGGCCCTTGTCTGCCGCCCGGCCCGCCCGCTTGATATCGGGCGGCGTCTTGGGGCCGATCATCAGCTTCTGGGCATGGGGCCGCTTTTCGAAAAAGATGGTCGCGGTGTCGATATAGCGCGCCAGACGCATGCGCCATGATCCCGCGATGTCATCGGGAACGCGCAAGGCCTCGCTCAGATCGAATTCCAGACGGGTCGCCAGATCGGCATAGAGCGCGTGAATATCGCGATAGAAATGATAGCCCGAACTTTTCGGAATGCCCGCAGCCGCACAGACATCGGCCAGAACCAGCGTATCGATGTCTGTGCCCGGATCATCGAGCAACAGGGCCGCGGCATCCTGCAAGGCCATGCGGCGCGCCCGTCCGCGTTCCTGCGTCGCGCTGGCACTGCTGCGCATCTTCAGCACGATGACCCACCGCGCGTGAAAATCCGGCCTGCCTGCCAACCGGCCCTGCAACGGGGGACCGGCCAGAGACCACCACAGTATGAAAAGAAACCTGTCACCACCCGCCTTTTCTGCATGAAACGAAGCGTCCCGGATTTAACGACGCCCCGGTTTTCCAGTCAATTGCGCCACGCATTGCGGCGAAACTCCATCGGGGTGAGGCCGTATTTCTGCTTGAACAGCCGCGAGAAATGGGCCGCATCGCTGAACCCGCACCGATAGGCGATCGTGGCGATCAGCCCGTCGCGCCCGCCAAGCTGGGCCAGCAATTCGCGGCCCTGCTCCAGCTTGATCTGCAAGAGCCAGCTGTTGGGCGTATGGCCCGCACGGGCGAACAGACGATAGAGATTGCGCCGCGAATAGCCAAAGTGCGTGGCAAGCTGATCGGGGGTGATCATGTCGCTCTGAAGCGCGCCGCGCACCCATTGCGCCATGCGTTCCAGTTCGGAAGGCTGGGCAGGCGGGCGCAAGAGGGGCGTCCGGCTTTCGGAAATGCAGCAGGACAGCATGCGCGCCAGAATATCCTGCACCACCAGACCATGCGGGCTCGCCCGGTCGGGGTCCTGCACGACACTGGCGACCAGATCGGCGATCTGGCTGCTGAAGATCGTGTCCGCCGGGATGCGCGCGCCGGCCATGGCCTCTACCGGCACGGACCAGGTGGCCATGTGTTCGCGGCGCAGTTCGACCGTGCGGAACCGGTGGTTGTCGTCCACGTTCATCACGCACCCCGCCGTGGAATCGAGCAGGGTCATCTCGCCGGGATAGAGCCTTGCGTGCTGGCGGCAATGCTGCACTTCGACCGAGCCTTCGAGGCACATGATGATGTGGACGCGATCCTGCATGTGCGGGGGCAGGCTGTTGCGGGTGGCCGAGACGGCCGAGGCGGTGATTTCAGCGATTTCGAAAGGCAGGGCCGGAACATGCGCGATCTGGCCATAGCTGCGCCGGGCGCCCGCGACGCGGGACACGTCGTAGCTGCCATAACGGTCTTGCAGGTCCGATTCGAAACGACGAATGGACGGTAAGGACGGCATAACAATTCCCCCCTGTCCGGAAATTATCGGTCTTTTCTTTCTGGCGCCTCTCCCGAAGGCCCTGTTTTTCCAATGCATGGGGGTGTGATCGGCAAGCCCTGCCACGAGGCCCGGTTGTCCGCAGATCCCGGCCCTGCGCAAGCCATCCCTCGTTTGGCACGCAGCGACACAAGATTGGCACGCTGGTGCAAGACAGCCCGCCCCCTCTCAAGACACATTCCCGTCAGGAATTCACGATCCTGTCAAAGGGAAATGATGGCCAAGACACATTTCTATACCGACGAGCGCACCTTCTGGCATTGCACCGGGGTCCAATCGCTGTTCATGCCCATCGGCGGATGGGTGGAACCCCCCGCCGGGGTCTATGGCGCCGATACGCCCGCGTCCAAGCGGCGGCTGCTCAATCTGGTCCGGGCGAGCGGGCTGATCGAGGAAATGGCAGTGTCCTCGGCGGCTCCGGCCACGCGCGAGGCCATGCTGGCCGTACACACCCCGGACTATATCGAAACATTCCGGCAGGTGAGCGATGCGGGCGGCGGGCAGGTGGGCAGCAATGCCCCCTTCTCGGTCGGCGCCTTTGAAATTGCCGCGCTTTCCGCCGGTCTGGCCTTGGCCGCCGTGGCTGCGGTGATGGATGGGCAGGCCCCCAATGCCTATGCCCTGTGCCGTCCGGCGGGGCATCATTGTCTGCCCGACCAGGCCATGGGGTTTTGCCTTCTGGCCAACATTCCCATCGCGATCGAGGCCATGAAGGTCCGCCATCCCCACGCGCGGGTGGCCGTGGTGGACTGGGACGTACACCATGGCAACGGCACCCAGACGATCTATTACGACCGGGCCGACGTGCTGACCATCTCGCTGCATCAGGAGAACTGTTTCCCCCCCGGCTACAGCGGGGCGGACGATCGCGGCGCGGGTGCCGGGGCGGGGTGCAATCTCAATATCCCGCTTCCCGCGGGCAGCGGCCACGAGGCCTATCTTCATGCCATCGACAGTCTGGTCGCCCCCGCCATCACCGATTTTGCCCCCGACCTGATCATCGTGGCCAGCGGTTTCGATGCCAGCGCGGTCGATCCTCTGGCGCGCATGCTGCTGCATTCGGGGACATATCAGGCGATGACCGCGCGGATGAAGGCACTGGCCGCAAGCCTGTGCGGCGGGCGTCTCGTGGTGGTGCACGAAGGGGGCTATGCCGAAGCCTATGTGCCGTTTTGCGGCCATGCCCTGCTGGCCGAACTGGCCGGGGTGAAAAGCGGCGTGGACGATCCCTTCCTGCCCATGCTGGAAATGCAGCAGCCGGGCCCGGCCACGCGCGCGTTCCAACTGGCCGCAATCGACGAACTGGCGCGCGCCCTGGCCGGTGCGCGCACGACGGCAGACCTCCGAAACGGCGGCTGATCGCAAATACCCTTTGAAAAAACAAAACGATCATCAGGAACATGAGGGAAAAGCCATGAGGAATGGATATTCGAGCGGAGCCGCGCTGGCCGTTCTGGCCTGGTCGCTGGGCATTCCGGCGGCCTGGGCCGCCCCGGCTGAAAACGGCAGCGGGGCCAATGTCGGCGCGGAAGATGTAAGCCCGGAAATCGTGGTGACGGCGCAAAAGCGCAACCAGAACGTCAACGACGTGCCGATTGCCATCAATGCCTTTGGCGGGGCAGCCCTTGCCGATGCCGGGGTGAAATCGCTTGAGTCCCTGTCCTCGATCGCGCCCAGCCTGACCGTGACCAGCACGGCGGCCACCGGCGTTCCGGTCTATACCATTCGCGGGGTGGGCTTTTCCGACTATTCGACAAGCGCGTCCTCGACGGTCGGGATCTATGCCGATGATATCGCCCTGCCCTATGCGGTGATGACGCGCGGCGCCTTTTTCGACGTGGGCCAGGTCGAAGTGCTCAAGGGGCCGCAAGGCGACCTCTATGGCCGCAACAGCACGGCGGGCCAGATCAACATCAACAGCGCCCGCCCGACCGACACGTTCAAGGCCGGGGCATCGGCCGATGTTTCCAATTGGGGGGAAACCAATCTGGAAGCCTATGTCAGCGGGCCTTTGACCGATACCCTCAAGGGGCGGCTCGCGGGCAAGGTCGTGCAGGGCGGGGCATGGCAGCAAAGCATCACGCGCCCGGGCGACAAGCTGGGCAACCAGAATGTGATGGCGGTGCGCGGCTCGCTCGACTGGCAGGCAACGCCCACGCTCTCGCTGTTCCTGTCGGGCCATTACATCCAGGACAAATCCGACAACCAGGCCCCCACGGCCTATGACGGGCAATTGATCGGCCAGGCGACCTATCGCCTTGGTTCGCCGGTGACCAATTCGATCTATGGCGATCCTGCGGCGATCTTCTCCACCGGCAACAACCGCGCCGCCGACTGGAACAGCGGCCAGTACAAGCCGCGCCGCAACAACAAGCTGGCGGGACTCGTGTTCAAGGGCGATCTCGACCTCGGTTTCGCCACGCTGACCTCGCTGACCGGCTATGACAGCTTCCGGCGCCGTGAAAGCAACGACTGGGATGGCTGGGCCGGAAACGAATCCAACAACATCAACGACACGAAAATCGACGTGGTCAGCGAGGAAGTCCATCTTTCCTCGAAGGAAGGCGGCCCGCTGACGTGGATCGTGGGGGGCTACTATTCCCACGACACGATGAATGAAACCTACAATTACTTCATGCAGCAATCGGTCTATGTCACGACGATCGGCGCACAGACACTGTCCACCCGCTATCGCCAGACGACGAGTTCGGCGGCAGCCTTCGCCCATGCCGAATATGCCCTGGGCGGGGGCTGGGACGTGATCGGCGGTATTCGCTATACCCACGAACGCCGGTTCTGGCGGGGGTGTACCTATGACTCGGGCGATGGCACGCTGGGGGCCTTTGTCGGCGTTCCGGCCGGGGGCTGCGCAACATTCGACGACATTCCCGGAACGCCCGACTTCGGCACCCCGGCCGTCTATGAAAACACCATCCGCGCCAATCGCGTGATGTGGAAGGTCGGGCTCGACAAGAAATTCGGCCCCAATCTGGTCTATGCGACCGTGTCGAGCAGCTTCAAGTCGGGCGGTTTTTCCGGCATCAACACCACCTTGCAGTCGCAGCTTTCGCCCTATGGCCCGGAAAAGGTCATCGCCTATGAAGTGGGCGCCAAGCTTGCCCTTCTGCACAAGACCCTGCGCATCAACGGCGCGGCCTTCTGGTACGATTACCGCGACAAGCAGGAAACCAACTACGTCAACACGTTCGCCGGGGCTCTGGCACAGATGACCAACGTGCCACGGGCGCGGGTGCGCGGCTTCGAACTCGACGCCACCTGGCAGGCCACCCGAAACCTGAGCTTCCAGGCATCGACCACATATCTCGATGCCCGTGTCACGCGCTGGCCCGATGCCGGGATCGATGCGGGCGGCGTGGCCGTTTCCACCGATGTCTCGGGCGCCCGTCTGGCCAATGCGCCCTCCTGGCAGAGCAATCTTGCAGGAACCTACGAGCATCGGGTGGGAAGTGGGCTCACCGCGTTCCTCACCGTCGACATGAATGCGCGCACGTCCTATTCGGGCCGCATTCTCGAACTCGATCCCTCCTCGGCCGTGCCGGGGTACACGCTGGTCAACGGGCGACTGGGCATCAAGGCCGCCGACGACAAGTGGCGCGTGTCGCTCTGGATGCGCAACATGGCGGATCGGTATTACTATACCTCGGCCTTCGTGGGGAACAGCCTGTTCGTCCGCATGAACGGGATGCCGCGCACGGTGGGGCTTTCCGGGCAGGTCAGCTTCTGATCGCCAGAGCCCGGCCCCACCCGGCGCCAGCCTGCGCCGGGTGGGGCCGGGAAGTTTTTCAGGAAACAGTGCCATGCAACTTGCCGACTATGTCGAATACGACGCGCTGGGTCTGGCCGAGCTTGTCCGCAAGGGCGAGACGAATGCCCGTGAACTGGCCGATCTGGCCCTCGCCGCCCTGGCCCGCGTCAATCCGGCGATCAGGGCCGTGGTGGAAACCTGGCCGGAGGATGTCCCCGCCCTGATCGATCAGGCGCCCGCCGGGGCCGCTTTTTCGGGGGTGCCGTTCCTGATCAAGGATGCCGTGCTGCACATGGCGGGCAAGGCCTGCGAATATGGCAGCCGGATGGCCGCGGGCCTGGTGGCGGGCGAAGACAGCGCGCTGATGGCCCGGTTCCGCGCGGCAGGCCTCGTGGCCCTGGGCCGCACCGCCTCGCCCGAACTGGCGCTCAGCCCGACAACCGAGCCGGTCTTCTACGGGGCCACGCGCAATCCCTGGGATCTGTCGCGCAGCGCGGGCGGGTCCAGCGGCGGGGC
>DQVI01000069.1 GCA_015661825.1 Novosphingobium capsulatum | reverse complement strand
GTGTCGGCCTTGGCGCTGGCGAGCCCGAGCGCCCGGCGCCGCGTGTCTCGACCGGCGGTGGCAGCACCCTGTTCGAGCGCATGGCCAACCTGTCGCGCGGGGTGGCCCGCACCGAGGAGGCCGAGGACGGCGAGGATGGAGCATCGCTCAGCATCCCCCGCTTCCTGGGTCGCCAGAACAACCAGTAATCCGCCATCGCGTTGATTCACGGACCAACAGGCCGCCGCTTTTCAAGGGAAGAGGGGCGGCTTGTTGTTTGGGCTTCAGCCGCGATGCGTTATGGGCGCGCACGATGATGCTTCGACTCCCCCAATCGCCCGTTTTTATGGCGCCCGTTTTCACCTCGCTTCTGTCCGGGGGGCTGATTGCGGCCCTGCTGGCCGGGACGGCGGCGCCGCTGGCCGCGCAGGATCTGGCGCATATGCCGCAGCAGTCGGTCCTCGATGGTCCGGCGCCGGTGCGGCAGACCGCGCCGGTGCCCACCGTGTCGCGCCCGGTCGTCCAGCCGGTTCCGGCGCAGTCTGAAAGCGGGGCACAGGCGGGAGGGAGCCAGACCGGAGGGAGTCAGGCGCTCAACGCCGCGCTGGCCCGCCTCGCGCGGGATCCGCGCAATGTCGAGGCGCTGCTCGATGCAGGCACGGCCGCGATGGCGCTGGGCGACATGGATGCCGCGCTCGGCTTCCTGCGCCGGGCCGACGAGATCGCGCCGGGCAATGGTCAGGTCAAGGCCCAGATGGGCAAGGCGCTGGTTCGCGCCAAGGACCCGCTGGGCGCCATCCGCGCCTTCGACGAGGCCCAGCGTGGCGGCGCCAATCCGGCAGACTTTGCCGCCGACCGCGGGCTTGCGCTCGATCTGGTCGGCGACAACTTCCTCGCCCAGCAATATTACCGCCAGTCGCTGGCCCGTTCCAACGATGCAGAGGTGACCCGTCGCCTCGCGCTCAGCCTGGCGATCTCGGGCAATCGCAACGAGGCCGAGAAAGTCCTCGCGCCGCAACTGGCCGGGTCCGACCGTGCGGCGTGGCGTGTGCGCACATTCATTCTGGCGATCAGCGGCAATGCCGATCAGGCGGTGACCGTGGCTAATGCCTCGATGCCGCCGCAACTGGCCGCCGGGATTGCCCCCTATCTGCGCTATCTGCCCCGCCTGACCGCCGCGCAGCAGGCCGCTGCCGCCAATTTCGGCCGCTTCCCGCGCGCCGCCGACATTGGCCGCGATGATCCGCAGATCATGGCCTATGCCCTTGCTCATCCCCGTCCGCCGCGTATCGAGCAGCAGGCCGCGCCTGTCGCGCTCGCTGCGGCTGGCCGCAAGGAGCGTGGCGCACGCGACCGTCTGGCACGGGCCAAGGCCGCCGAGGAGCAGCGCCTGGCCATGGCTCGCACGCAAGTGCCGACCCCGCCGCCCGCGCCGGTTTCCCAGCCTGTTCTTCAGCAGCCCGTTTCCCCATCGGTGGTGCCCGCGCAGGCCGCGCCCGCATCGGTTCCCGCTCCGGTCCCAGCGCCGGTCTCTGCCGCGCCGACCCAGATCGCTGCGGCCACTGTGGCGCCCAGAGGGCCGACTTTCGTGTCGCAGCCAGTGATTCAGGCAATTCCCGCCTCGGTCCCGGCTTCGGCAGTGGCTCCATCGCCCGTCGCGGCTCCCGCTGATGCGGGCGCAAATGGCGGGGTGGCTGCGGAGGCTGAAGCGAGCCCGTCGCCCGATGGTTTTGCCGCTCTCTTCGCCGGTTTCTCGGCGCCTGCCGAAGAGCGGGAGCGTCCGGTTGCGGCGGTGGACCTCGCGGCGGTCGCCGCCGCCCACGCCAAGGCTGCTGCCGAAGCCCGCAAGGAGGCGCAGGCCAAAAAGCTCGCCGACGCGAAGAAGGCCGCTGCCGAGCGCAAGGCGCTTGCCGAAAAGAAGGCTGCCGACGCCAAGAAGGCCGAGGAAGCCCGCAAGGCCAAGGAAGAAGCGCGTCGTCTGGCCGCCAACCCGGCGCGGACCTGGGTTCAGGTGCTGACCGGGGGCGACCGCGCCAAGATGGGCAAGGAATGGGCCGGGCTTCAGGCCAAGGCGAGCGAGCTGCGCGGGCGCAAGGCCTATGTGACTTCGTGGAACCGGGTCTATCGCCTCGTGACCGGGCCGTTCCCGAGCAATGCCGCCGCGCAGGAATTCGTGGCCAAGCTCAGGCACAGCAATGTCAGCGCCTTCCAGTTCGACAGCCCCGCCGGGCAGGTCATGGACGGCGTGTCGGGCAAGTAGGGACGGATGGAAGCGATGGGCCGGCGGTGGGGAGGCAGGGGGCAGGCTCTGCTCCGGCGCTTGTCCACAACTTTTGCGCGTCCTTGTCGAGTTTTGCCCAAGGCTTGGGTACCATTCGATTGTCGGGGGCAGTCCGCTCGGCGATGGATCGAAGGGTAACCACGGAAAAGCCGGTCCTGGCACCGTGTGAGGGGGCGTGATGATGCGAACCGGCCACGAAGACAGCGAACGCGACGACGCGGCGCCGGTGGATATGCTCGCCTCGCTGTTCGAGGCGCGTGGCTGGCCCTGCGAATTCGTCTCGGACGACGAGATCCATGGCGAAGTCCAGGGATCGTGGGCGACCTACCAGTTGCGCTGCATCTGGCGGCCCGAGGATCATGTGCTCCAGATCCTTTCACTGCCCGACATCCGCGTGCCCGACGACAAGAAATCCCCGATGTTCGAGGTCATGGCCCTGATCAACGAACAGGTCTGGATCGGCCATTTCGACATCTGGTCCAATGGATCGGTCCTGCTCTATCGCCACGGCTTGATGCTGGGCGACGATGGCCTGCTCAGCCTCCATCAGGCGCAAGTGGCGATCGAGGCGGCGGTCGACGAGTGCGACCGCTTCTATCCTGCCTTCCAGTTCATTCTCTGGGGCGACAAGAGCCCGGCGGAGGCTCTGGCCAGCGCGCTGGTCGATGCTGCCGGGGAAGCCTGATTCCTGCCTTCGGGGCGGGGCCTGATTGGAGCCAAGCATTCTCATGACCTATTCCTTCCTTCAGTTCGGTTGTGGCAACATGGGCGGGGCCATGCTCGATGGCTGGCTGGCGGGCGGCATCGCCCCGGCGGCTTTCACCGTGGTTGATCCCCATCTGCCCCAGGCTCCGGCAGGGGTGCGCCTGCTGCGCGCGGCGCCGGTGGGCGAGGCGCCGCCGCGCTTCGTCCTGCTCGGTTTCAAGCCCCAGGGCCTGCCTGCCGCCGCCGAAACGGTCGCGCCGTTCGTGGGCAAGGACACGATCCTGCTCTCGATCCTGGCCGGGGTCGATCTGGCGACGCTGCGGGCCCGTTTCCCGCAGGCGGCGGCGATTGTTCGCGTCATGCCCAATCTGGCGGCGGCGCTTGGCAAGTCGCCGATTGCGCTGGTGGCCGACAGGGATGCTGGCGCCGGTTCGGACCTGCGCGCGGAAATCGAGACGCTGATGGCGCCGCTGGGCAGCACGGAATGGCTTTCGGGCGAAGACCAGATGGATCTGGTCGCTGCGCTGGCCGGGTCTGGCCCGGCTTTTGTCTATCGGGTGATCGACGCGCTGGCGACCGGGGCTGCTGCACTGGGTCTGCCGCGCGATCAGGCCGACCGTCTGGCGCTGGCCATGGTCGAGGGCGCTTCGGCGCTGGCGGCGGCTTCGCCCCATAGCCCGAGCGAACTGGCCCGCCGCGTGGCCAGTCCGGGGGGCACGACCCAGGTCGGCCTCAACGTTCTTGATGCTGATGATCGTCTCGTGCGGCTGATGGAGGACACCTTGCGCGGTTCGCGCGACCGCGGCGCCGAGATGACCGAGGCCGCCCGCGCGGCGGGGTGAAAACCGGCGACAGGCCAATACATTTTGTCACACGATTGCGGTTCCGGTTTCGCTTGAAAGGCGAGGCCGGAATGCCGATATTGGCCGCATGGGCCGTTTTGGCCTGCAACGGAGAAAGTGTAAGCACATGGCAAACTGGAACGATCCTCGGCCCTCGCAGACGGGCTTCGGTGCGTCTCCGAGCCTGTCGGGTGCCTATGGGCGTGGCGAAGCATTCGACGCGGGCCTGCGGCGCTACATGCTCTCGATCTACAACTACATGGCTTCGGGCGTGCTGCTCTCGGGCCTCGTGGCGCTTGTGTTCGCGACCAGCGGTCTGGCCGTCGCCGTTTTCGGCACGCCGCTGCGCTGGCTGGTGGTGCTCGCGCCGCTCGCTTTCGTGATGGTGATGAGCTTTGGCCTCAACCGCCTGTCCTCGACCGCGCTCAAGGCGCTGTTCTGGGCGTTCAGCGCGGTGATGGGCATGTCGCTCTCGTCGCTGTTCTTCGTCTACACCGGTCCCTCGATCGCCGCGACGTTCTTCGCCACGGCGGGCGCCTTTGCCGGTCTGAGCCTGTTCGGCTACACCACCGGCAAGAACCTGTCGGCGATGGGCAGTTTCATGATCATGGGCCTGTTCGGCATCATCATCGCGTCGCTGATCAACCTGTGGCTGGCCTCGCCGGGTCTGGCCTGGGGCATCAGCTTCCTGGGCGTGCTGATCTTTGCCGGGCTCACCGCCTATGACACGCAGCGCCTCAAGGAACAGTATGCCTACGTCGCGGGCACGGACTATGCCGACAAGGTCGTCGTGATGGGCGCGCTGAGCCTCTACCTCGACTTCGTGAACATGTTCACCTCGCTTCTGCAACTGATGGGCGACCGCCGCTGAGCGACCTGTTGCTCCCCGGTTATTTCCCGAGATAAAAGATATGCCCGGTGGCCCTCGTGGTTGCCGGGCATTTCCTTTGCGGGAAAGATCGCTTACCAATCGTGATGTGCTTCTACGAGCGGGGCGGGCGGATGGCCGCTTGCCCCGGCAGAGTGATCCGGGGTCTGTCCATGGTACGAATGCTGCGCGCAAGCGCCACGAATAACGCAGAAATGCCCGCTTCGAACGGACGGTCGGCGATTGCCCGCCGGGCCATGCGGGTGCTGGGGGGAACCGCACTGGTCGGGGCGGCGGCCCTGGCCGGTTGCTCGGGCCCGCACGCG
>DQVI01000236.1 GCA_015661825.1 Novosphingobium capsulatum | reverse complement strand
GCGCGTTCGGCGGCGGGGTCGAGCGCCCCGCCCACGGCCATGTCCTGCATCGCGGCCATCAGCTTCGGGTCGGTGCTGCCCGCCTGGCGATAGGCGCCTTCCTGCGCCGCCACGCCGGGGAACCGGCGTTCGAGGCGCCAGCCATGGGCATCGTGGCAGGCAATGCCCGAGGCCTGGCTTCCGGCAAAACCACGGCATACCGCGCCCGTTGCATCGGCAAAGCTGAGCAGGACTTGCGGGCCGCTGCCCCCCTGCTCGCCCGACAGGCGGCTGTCGAGCGCCTGCGCCAGTTCGGGGGCGGCATAGTTTGACGCAGGCACCATCGCGGGCCGCCCGATCACCACGGCCAGCGCCACACAAGCGGCCAGCGCGATCCCTGCCCCGATCGCCCAGCGCGGGCGCGCGGGGGCCTTGCCCATGGGCTCCGGGGTCACGGGCTTCGGGGTCGGGGAGCGTGCCTCGCGTTCGCGGCGGCGCGCGCGGGCGGTCTCGATCGAGACGACAGTCGCCTCGCGCGGCGGGGAAGCCTCGCGCAGCGGGAGCGGGGGCGATGGCGGGGCTTTGAGCGCACGGGTCAGGCTTTCGGGCAGCGTCTCTTCGAGGATCGGCGCGAAATGGGCGACAAGCCGCGCGCGCAGGGCGCGGTGGGTGGCGACCTCCTGTGCCAGCGCCGGGTCCTGCGCGAGGGCCCGCTCGACCATCGCGCGTTCGGCGCCGTCGAGCTGGTCATCGGCATAGGCCGCCAGCATCTCGGGCGATATGCTCATACCGCTTCTCCCAGCAGGGCCAGCAGCGCGTCGCGCCCGCGCACCAACCGCGAATTGAGGGTGCCGACCGGACAGCCGATGATCCCGGCGGCTTCCTTGTAGGACCACCCCTCGACCATGACCAGCAGGACCGCCTCGCGCTGCTCCTCGGGCAGGCGGGCCATCGCGCGGTCGATATCCGAGAGCCCCACGCGCGCTTCCTGCCCGCCATCGGCGCCCACGCCCTCGCCGGCTTCCTCGTCCACGAAGGTCTGCCCCCGGCGCGTGGCGGCGCGGGCCTCGTCGATCCACAGATTGCGCATGATCCGGTACATCCAACTGTCCATCCGGGTTCCCTCCTGCCACTGGTCGCGGCTGCGCAAGGCGCGCTCCACCGTCATCTGGCACAAGTCGTCGGCCCTTGCCCCATCGCGGGCCCCATCGCGGGTGAGGCCATGGGCAAAGCGGCGCAGGCGCGGCAAGAGCGCAAGCAACCCGCTTTCAAAAGCGTCCGGTCCCGCTTGATCTGTCTCACGATGGTCTGGCACGATCCGCAACGAGCCTTTGCCTTCAGGGTGAAAAAAACGGGCCATGGATAGAACGGACGGCCTCGTCCGTTTCATCCATAGAAAGTTCAAGCCCGCAGGGAAATGCCCATGCCGCGTCCGTTATCGCCTGCAATCCTCCTTTCGCTCACCCTGCTGGCCGCGATGCCCGCACAGGCGCAGATCGGCGTGCCCGCGCTGCCCGGCGCGCTGCGGCCCGAGCTGCCATCCGGGCCGGGCGATCCGCTCGACACTTTGGGCGAGCGCCTTCAGGATGGCGCCGACATCCTCGGCCAGACGGCCCGCCGGGGCACGGAGCGCCTGCGCGAAAGCCTCGAACAGCAGCGCCGCGCGCGGCTGGACGCCCTCTTGCGCCAGAACAGGGCCCGGCTTGAGCCCGACGCGGACGGCAACCCGGCGCGCAAGGGAGAGATCCTGCTGATTGCGCCCGATGCGGCCACGCTCGCCAAGGCGGCCACGCTGGGCTTTGCGGTGGCGGGCGAGGAACGGCTCGATGCCCTTGGCCTTGCCGTCACCCGGCTGGCCCTGCCCCCCGGCCTTTCGCTCGCGCGGGCGCAGGCCCTGCTGCGCAAGGCCCTGCCCAATGCGACCCTCGCGCCCGACAGCCTCCACTTTGCCGCGACGGCTTCTGCGCCTGCCTCTTCCCCGGCAGCTCCGGGCTGGAGCCTGCCCCCGGTGGACGTGGCCGTGGGGGTGATCGACGGCGCCCCCGGCGCGGCGGCTGGCGCGCAGGCCATCGCCGGATTTGCACCCGGAGCCCCCTTTCCCGGCGACCATGGCAGCGCGATGGTCTGGCTTTTGCACCGCGCAGGCGTGCGGCGGGTGCTGGTGGCCGATGTGTTCGGCCAGTGGCTTTCGGGCACGGGCCCGGCGGGCGGCGATGCGCTGGCCATCGCGCGCGGGCTCGACTGGCTGATCGGGCGCGGGGTGCGGGTCGTCTCGATCAGTCTGGTCGGCCCTGCCAATGCCCTCGTCGCCCAGGCCCTGGGCGCCGCGCGACAACGCGGGGCGGTGATCGTGGCGGCAGTCGGCAACGACGGCCCCGGCGCGCCGCCTGCCTATCCGGCCTCCTATCCCGGCGTGATCGCCGTCACCGGGGTCGACCGGCGCAACCGCGCGCTGATCGAGGCGGGCCATGCGCTCCATCTCGACTATGCCGCGCCCGGCGCGGACATGCGCGCGATGGATGCGCGCGGGCGCCTCGTGGGGGTGCGCGGCACGTCCTATGCGACGCCGCTCGTCGCCGCGCGGGCCGCCACGGCCATGGCCAGCCGGGGGGCCACGGCATCCATGGTGATCGCCGCACTCGACCGGGAAGCCATCGATCTTCCCCCGCGCGGGGCCGATGCGGCCTTCGGGCGCGGGTTGATCTGCACGATTTGTCGCTGAAATTTCAACACCATCCCTCTTTTTTTTGAAAAATCGTCGATGCTGCGGGATTAAAGCCGGAAGGCCATCCGTTGTCAGGGGCAAGAGGGATGGACGCTCCGGCCCATCCCGCACCACTGACAGAAGGATGGATCCCATGCGCACTTTTGCTTCGGCTTCGCTTCTCGCTCTCTCGGCCCTGACCTTCACGGCGGTGCCTGCTCATGCCCAGTTGCTGGGTGGCGGTGGCCTTGGCGGGGGCCTTGGTGGGGCCATGGGCGGCATGATGGGCGGTTCGCTCGGCGGCACGCTGGGTGGCGGGCTCGATGGCAATATGCCGCTGGGCTCGCCCCTCGACACGGTCCGCACGTCGGGCGAACGCACCAGCCACGCCGCCTCGGCCTCGGGGGCGAGCAACGGAAGCACCCATGTCAACCGCCGCACCGGGCAGGTCCACGCCGACCGCAGCGCCAATGGCGCCGCCTCCGGCGCGCTGGGCCAGACGCTCGACACGCCCCATGGCGCACTGGCCGCCAGCGGCGCGGGCAACGGTTCGGCGCAAGGCGCGGGCAGCCTCGACATGCAGGCCGTGGGCACCAACCAGCTCGCCGCCGCCGCAAGTCAGGCACGCGGCCGGGTGACCGACACCACCGGCGCGGCGCGGGATCGCCTTGCGTCCACCGCAACAAACGCCCGCGACCGGGCCACGACCACGGCTGGCGCCACGCGCGACCGCCTCGCCACGACGGCTGGC
>DQVI01000007.1 GCA_015661825.1 Novosphingobium capsulatum | reverse complement strand
GTGCCGGCTCGGGACGGGGCGGGGGAGCCGGGCGCGGCGCGGGTCGGGGCAGCCTTTGCGGTGTCGTGCGCGGACTGGCGTGTGCGGGAGGAACCTGCGCGGGAGGAATCTGTGTGGTCTGGCCCTGTGGAGCCTGGGCCTCCCCGTCACTCTTGTACGGGAGCGCGGGGCGGCGCAGGACTTGCCCGACCGTGATCAGATAGGGCAGCGGCACCTTGTTCTCGGCTGCCAGCGCCGCCATCGGCACGCCCATGCGCCGGGCAATGGACACAAAGGTGTCGCCGCTCTGGACGGTATAGGTCCACGCCACGATCGCGTTGTCGGGCGCGTCCTGCGCGGTTTTGGCGGGCCGCGCCTGAAGCAGGCCGGGCGCGGCGAGCATGAGGCCGACGGGCGAGCAGGCGGCCAGCGCCATGGTAGCGACACTGGCCAGCCTGCGCACCGTCTTGCCCATCGGATCAGTCCAGCCGGATCAGCTTTGCGGAACCAGCCGGGTGATGCCGCCCATGTAGGGGGCGAGCACGGCGGGAATTTCGACACTGCCGTCTTCCTGCTGGTAGTTTTCCAGCACGGCGACCAGTGTGCGCCCGACGGCAAGGCCCGAGCCGTTGAGCGTGTGGACGAACTCGGTGCCTTTCGCGCCTTCGGGGCGATAGCGGGCGTTCATCCGCCGTGCCTGGAAATCGCCGCAGTTCGAGCACGACGAGATCTCGCGATAGGCGCCCTGTCCGGGCAGCCAGACTTCGAGGTCGTAGGTGATCCGTGCGGTAAAGCCCATGTCGCCCGCGCACAGCAGCATCTTGCGATAGGGCAGGTCGAGCGCCTGAAGCACCGATTCTGCCGCCAGCGTCATCCGCTCGTGCTCGGCCGCCGAATCCTCGGGCGCGCAGATCGTGACCAGCTCGACTTTGTCGAACTGGTGCTGGCGGATGTAGCCGCGCGTGTCGCGCCCGGCAGAGCCCGCTTCCGAGCGGAAGCACGGGGTCAGCGCGGTCAGGCGCATCGGCAGGGCCGTGGCGGGCAGGATCTGCTCGCGCACGGCATTGGTCAGCGAGACTTCGGCGGTGGGGATCAGCCAGCGCCCGTCGGTCGTGCGGAACAGGTCTTCGGCAAACTTGGGAAGCTGGCCGGTGCCGAACACCGCCTCGTCCTTGACCATCAAGGGCGGCGCGCATTCGACATGGCCGTTCACGCCGGTCTGGTGATCGAGCATGAACTGGGCGAGCGCGCGCTGGAGCCGGGCCATCTGGCCGCGCAGGAACGTGAAACGGGCCCCCGCGATCAGCGCGCCGGTCTCGAAATCGAGGCCGAGCGCGGGGCCGATGTCGGCATGTTCACGCGGCGCAAAGGCGAAATCACGCGGGGTGCCCCAGCGCGAAACCTCGACATTGCCCGCTTCATCCTCGCCCTCGGGCACGATGTCCAGCGGCAGGTTGGGCAGCGCGGCCAGCGCGGCGGCGGCCTGCGCGGAAAGGTCGCGTTCCTCGTCTTCGAGCGCGGGCAGCGAGGTCTTGAGCGTGGCCACTTCGGCCTTGAGCGCCTCGGCGGTGTCCTTGTCGCCCTTGGCCATGGCCGCGCCGATGGCCTTCGAAGCCTCGTTGCGGCGGCTCTGCGCCTCCTGCATGCGGGTGGCCACCTCGCGGCGGCGCGCATCGAGCGCCAGCAGGCTCTCTGAAACAGGAGCTACCCCACGGCGGGCGAGGGCGGCGTCGAAGCTTTCCGGATTGTCGCGGATCAGGCGGATGTCATGCATGGTGTGGCGGCTATGCCCGCAAGCCCGGCCCGATGCAATCAGGCAAGATCATCCACCACCTTTCGCCTCCCGCCCCACGCCACGCTGCTGGCAGGGAGTTGACGGCAGCCGCAAATGCCGCCAATGCGCCGTCTCCCCGCAAGGGGGCGGTTAGCTCAGTTGGTAGAGCATCTCGTTTACACCGAGAGGGTCGGCGGTTCGAGCCCGTCACCGCCCACCATATTTAGGCCATCATTGTTTTTGGCCACGATGACCGGGGCTTCCTCTTATTTCGACAGGCGTGTGATCTCCGCTTCGGCGGCTGTTGCGTCGGTGATCAGGCGGCGCAGTTCCTGGGCGGTGTCTTCCAGAAGCGTGGCGCCCAGCGGGCGTTCGCCGCTGATGAAGCGGCGGATGGCGCGCTCGTCGATGCCGATGCGGCGGGCAAAGGCGGTGGGGCCGCCAAAGAGCTGGACGCAATAGGCGAAGTGTTCGCGCTCGGCGGCGGTGGTATCGGTCGTCATGGGGGTCCTCTGATCGTGGGGGCTTACTGGTAGCGCAGCCTGTTTTCGAAGCCTTCGTTCGCCTTGGCCATCTTGGCGATTTTGCGCAGATGGGCGCGGATGTGGCGCTCGGTGCGGCGGTCGTCGTGGATGTCGGTGATCCGGTATTCGTCCTGAGCCAGCAATTGCTTGATCTTCTGGGTCAGCGCGGCCTGATCGCCCTGGCGGGCGGTGGCCATCAGGGCGCGGCAGGCCCATTCCTCGGCGGCGGCAAGGTCGTAGTCGTCGCGGGCTTCATAGCCTTTGCGGTCGGCGGCGACCTGATCGCGGGCTGCGGCTTCGATGCGGGCCTCCAGCCATCCGGCCACCTGCTGGCTGTCCCATGGGCGTGGTTCGGCGCGCATTGGTATCTCCTGTACGGGGGGCGGGGTCAGTTGCCGTCGGCGTCGACGGCGAAATACATCGTCTTGCCGCGCGATTCCGGGTCCCATCCGGCTTGCAGCGCGGCGCGAATCCCGCGTGAGACGAGCGCGTCGTTGATCTGAAGGCGTCCGCGCGGGAGGCCTTTCATCAGGCGCCGGGGCGGCGGGAATTCCAGCACGGCTTCGCGCTGGGTGTCCTGACGATGCAAGGCAATGGTCATGCCCCGCCAGCCTTGCGCATCCCCCCATGAAGGTTCGCTGCGAAGCGCCCATTCGTAGGGCAGTCCGTCCACGTCGACGATACCGGCTGTCTTGTTGCTCATGGGCATGGCGCCTAGCAGGTCTTGGCGTTCAGGCCACCTGTCGATTGCGGGTTCAGGCTCCGGCGGCCTTGAGCAGGGCAGTCTTGAGCAGGGCTTGGGCTTGCGGGCTGGTCCAGTCGAAGGCGCCGACCACGCGGGCCACTTCGCGGCCTTGCGCATCATAGACGATGGTCGTGGGCAGGACGCCGGTGTCGTAGTGGAACGAGAGGGTGTTCTCGGGATCGAGCAGGGTGGTCACATGGGCCATCGCGTGGCTGGCCCGGAATGCCCTGATCTTGTCGGCGCTCCCCGCGCTGTCCTGCGAAACGGCCAGCACGCGCAAGGCCGTGCCCTTTTGCGCGGCCAGCGCGTCGAGCGTGGGCATTTCGGCGACGCAGGGCCCGCACCATGTCGCCCACAGGTTGATCACGACGGGTTTGCCCTTGAGGCTTTGGTCTGAAACCTTCGCGCCATCCGGCCCGGATTCTGGCCCTGAGAGGGCGAACGAGGGCATGGCCGAGCCCTTGTGGCTGGTGTCGATGGTTCCGGTGGCGGCATTCGGGCCAGTTGCGGGGGTGGTTGCGGGAGTCTCTGGCGCGCTCGACGGTTGCGTCGAGGGGCTTGCTTGCCTATCGCACGCAGCCAGCGCAGGGACCAGCAGTGGCAGGGCCAGCGCACCCAGGATCAACTTCAGACAGGGCGGACGAGCGGACATGAGCGGCAATTCGGGCTCCAACCAGATGTGGGGCGGGCGTTTCGCCGCCGGGCCTTCGGCCATCATGCGCGAGATTAACGCCTCGATTCCCTTCGACAAGGCGCTTTGGCGGCAGGACATCGCCGCGTCAAAGGCGCATGTGGCCATGCTCGGCCAGCAGGGCATCGTTTCGCACGAGGACGCGGCACTGATCGCGCAGGGTCTCGACACCGTCGCTGGCGAATATGAAGCCCATGGCGTGCCCGAGGACTGGGACCTCGAAGACATCCACATGACCACCGAAAACCGTCTGGCCGAGCTGATCGGCCCGGCGGCCGGGCGCCTGCACACCGCGCGCAGCCGCAACGACCAGGTGGCCACTGATTTCCGCCTCTGGGTGCGCGATGCGATGGACCAGATGGATGCCGGGCTGCTGGCGCTCCAGATCGCGCTGGTCACCCGCGCGGGCGAACATGCCGCCAGCATCATGCCCGGCTTCACCCATCTCCAGACCGCCCAGCCCGTCACGCTCGGCCATCACCTGATGGCCTATTACGAGATGATCGCGCGCGACCGCTCGCGCTTTGCCGATGCCCGCGCGCGGATGAACCGCTCGCCGCTGGGCGCCGCCGCGCTGGCCGGAACCGGCTTCCCGATCGACCGCTTCCACACCGCCGCCGCGCTCGGCTTTGACGGGCCGACCGACAACAGCCTCGATTCGGTCTCGGACCGCGACTTCGCGCTCGATTACCTGATGGCCGCCGCGCAGTGCTCGCTCCACCTTTCGCGGCTGGCCGAGGAATTCATCATCTGGGCCAGCCAGCCCTTCGGCTTCGTGACCCTGCCCGACAGTCTTTCGACCGGCAGCTCGATCATGCCGCAGAAGAAGAACCCCGATGCCGCCGAACTGGTGCGCGGCCATTCGGGCCGGATCGTGGGCTGCCTGACCAGCCTGATGATCACCATGAAGGGCCTGCCGCTGGCCTATTCCAAGGACATGCAGGACGACAAGCCGCCGGTCTTCGAGGCGGCCAGCCTGCTCGCGCTGTCGGTCGCGGCGATGACCGGCATGGTCGCCGAAGCGCGCTTCCGCACCGAGCGCATGCGCGGGGCTGCCGAACTGGGCTATGCCACGGCGACCGACCTTGCCGACTGGCTGGTCCGTCAGGCCAATATCCCCTTCCGCGAGGCCCATCACATCACCGGCAGCGCGGTGAAGCTGGCCGAAAGCCGGGGCATCGCGCTCGACCAGCTTTCGCTCGAAGACCTCAAGGCGATCGATACCCGCATCGACGAGCGCGTCTATGCCGCGCTTTCGGTCGAGGCTTCGGTCGCCGCGCGTTGCAGCCATGGCGGAACCGCCCCGGCTGAGGTAAGGAAGCGCGTTGCCCAGGCCCGCGAGGCACTGGGTCTCCATGGTTTTGCTCTTGAGGAGTAATCGCTTGATCCGCCCCCCCGCCTTTATGATCGCCGGCCTGGCCGTGCTTGCTCTCGCCGGATGCGGGAACAAGCGCGAAGTCGTGCCGGGGCCGGGGCGTGGCCTGCCGCCCGCGCCTTATGGCCGCACGCAGAGCCACGGGGCGGACGAGCTTCTCAAACCCCCGGTCCAGGCCAAACCCCAGCGCAACGTCGAGTTGCGCACCAGGTCCCAGGAGCGCGAGGACGATCCGTTCGATCTTCCGCCCGAGGAATGATGCTTTTTGCCAGTTTGCCCTGAGAGTACCGATGGATCATTTCGAAACCCGTGACGGCGTGCTCCACGCCGAAGATATTGCCCTTCCGGTTCTGGCCGAAGCGGTCGGCACCCCGCTTTATGTCTATTCGCGCGCCACGCTCACGCGCCATGCGCGGGTGTTCCGCGATGCGCTGAAGGTTCTGCCGCGCTTCAAGCTGGCCTTTGCGGTCAAGTCCAACCCCAATCTGGCCGTGCTCAAGGTTCTGGCCGCCGAGGGCTATGGCGCCGATGTCGTCTCGGCGGGCGAGATGGAGCGCGCGCTGGCCGCAGGCATGGCCGCGCAGGACGTGGTCTTTTCGGGCGTGGGCAAGACCCATGCTGAACTGACCCGCGCGCTCGAAGCAGGGATCGGCCAGTTCAACCTCGAAAGCGAGGAAGAAGGCCTCGAACTGGCGGAAATCGCGGTGGCGATGGGCAAGGTCGCCACGTGCGCCCTGCGCGTGAACCCCGATGTCGACGCGGGCACTCATGGCAAGATCTCGACCGGCAAGGCCGAGAACAAGTTCGGCGTGCCGTTCGACCGCGCGGGCGCGATCTATGCCCGCCTCGCACAAGTGCCGGGGCTGGCCATGCGCGGCCTTACGCTTCACATCGGCAGCCAGCTTTCCAGCCTCGATCCGCTCGAAGCGGCCTTCACCAAGATCGGCATGCTGCTGGCCGCGATCCGGGCCGAGGGGCACAGCGTCACCCACATCGATTTCGGCGGCGGCGTGGGCGTGCCCTACAAGGCCGGCGAGGTGTTCCCCCAGCCCGAAGCCTATGCCGCGATGGTCGCGCGCGTGTCGAAGGACTGGGACATCACCGCCATGTTCGAGCCGGGCCGCGTGATCACCGGTAATACCGGCGTGCTGATGACCCGCGTGGTCCGCGTCAAGGAAGGCGTGGGCGCGCCGTGGGTGGTCGTCGATGCGGCGATGAACGATCTGGCGCGTCCGGCGCTTTACGATGCCTGGCACGATTTTGCCGCGGTTTCCCCTTCGGGCGAAACGATGGTCGCCAATATCGTCGGCCCGATCTGCGAATCGAGCGATACCTTCGCGATGAACCGCACGATCGACACCGTTGCGCGCGGCGATTTGGCGGTGTTCCGCACGGCGGGCGCCTATGGCGCGACGATGGCCAATACCTACAACTCGCGCCCGCTGGTGCCCGAGGTCATGGTCGATGGCGACAAGTGGGCGATCGTGGCCGAGCGGATCGAACCGGCGACGATTCTGGCCGCCGAGCGCGTGCCGGAATGGCTGGCTTGAAGCAATTGGCCTGAACGCCCGATCCGAGGTTTCGCTATGAAACTCCCCGCCTTGCCCCTGTTCCATCGCATCGCCGGTCATCCGGTGATCGTGCTGGGCGCGGGCGAGGCGGCCATGGCCAAGCGGCGGCTGGTCGAGCGGGCCGGGGGCATCGTCTACGATGATCTGGCACAAGGGCTCGACGCGGGCGCGCGGCTGGCCTTTGTCGCCCACGATGATCCGCAGGCCTGCGCAGGCGACGCGGCGCGGGCGCGGACAGGGGGCGCGCTGGTCAATGTCGTCGACCAGCCTGCCCAATGCGATTTCACCACGCCCTCGCTGATCGACCGCAATCCCGTGCTGATCGCGGTGGGGACGGGCGGGGCTTCGGCGGGGCTGGCCAAGCATGTCCGGCTGCGGCTCGAACGGGTTCTGCCGCAAGGGCTGGGCACGCTTGCACGGGCGCTGTTTGCCGCGCGCGGGGCCTTGCGCGCGCGCTGGCCCGAT
>DQVI01000005.1 GCA_015661825.1 Novosphingobium capsulatum | reverse complement strand
CCGCTCCCCCACCCGACCTCCCATAGGGTACTATCGTTGGGAGGTCGGGTGGGGGAGCGGGCCGGTGCCGAGCGATCCGAAACGATAGTTTCGGATCAGACACTAAGCCCCTTCAGGCGCGGCGGGCTTGCCCTGCCGCGCCACGCGCCCCCATTCGAGCGCCACGAACAGCACCGCCACCAGCCCGGCCGCCGCCGTCCAGCGGAACACCGTGGCATAGCCATAGAGGTCGAACGCCTCGCCCGCGATACCCCGCCCGAGCGACCCGATCAGGAACGTGAGTGACGAGAGCAGCGCATATTGCACGGCAGTGTAACTGCGGCTGACGATCCCCGACATATAGGCCACGAACGCTGCCCCCGCGATCCCGGTCGAGACATTCTCGAAACTGATCGCCACGAGCAGCCGGATCATCCGGTCGTCAAACCCGAACAGCCCGAACAGCGCATGGAGCCCCACCCCATGCCCGAAGGCGTCGATCATCCGCGCCCCATCGGCAAGGTCGGCATAGACGAAATTGCCCAGGATCGGCAGCAGCGCGCCCACCAGAATGGTCGGCATGCGCCCGATCCGCACGAACAGGAAACCACCCAGCCCGATGCCCGCAATCGTCATCACGATCCCGAACAGCTTGGACGCAAAGGCCACCTCGTCCTTGGAATAGTGCAGGAATTCCAGATAGAACGGAAAGGCGAAGCTGCCCCAGATATTGTAGCACAGGGTATAGGTGAGGATCATCCCGATCACCACCAGCACCCCCCAGCCCAGCCGCGCGACGAGTTCGGCCAGCGGGGCGACGAGGGCCACGTACAAATGGTTCATCGCGCTGCGCAGCGGGCCATGGGCGCTGTCTTCCTGTGTCAGCACGCCCACCTGCCTGCGCCGTGCCAGATTGGCGAGCGCGGCCACCAGCAAGGGCACGGCCACTGTCGCCAGCACGATGAACGGCCCGGTCTCGCGCGTGAAGACGGCCACCGACGGATGTTTTTCCCCCGGCCCGAGCGGGCTGAGCATGCGGGCCATGAACGTCAGGATCGTGCCGATGGCCCAGGCCCAGCTTACCCCGACAACCGCCAGCGCCGCCCCGCGCGTGGCCGGGGCCAGTTCGCCCGGCGCGCCCAGCGTGGCATGGAGCGCGCCCTGTTCGGGGCGCGGGGTATCGGGCGCGCGCAGCGTGACCAGCACGACCAGCCCGATCAGCGCGGCCATCAGCACATAGACCATCGGCCAGCTCATCCGCCCGGCCAGAACCAGCGCCAGCGCGCCCCCGACGATCGACGCGATGCGATAGCCGAACTGGTAGATCGAGGAGAGCAGCTCGACGCTCGTTGCCTCGTCGGCCACGTCGATGCGCCAGGCATCAATCGCCACGTCCTGCGTGGCCGAAGCCAGCGCGCCCAGGAACGCGAACAGCGCAAACGTGCCGATGGACCGCACCGGATCGGTCGCCGCCAGCCCCGCAAAGGCCAGCACCAGCGCGACCTGACACAGCACGATCCAGCTCTTGCGCCGCCCGAGCCCTTCCAGCCCCGGCAGCGCCAGCCGGTCCACCAGCGGCGACCACAGGAACTTGAACGAATAGGACAGCCCGATCCACGACAGCACGCCGATGGTCGCCAGATCGATCTTCACTTCGCCCAGCCAGGCGTTGAGCGTGCCGATCAGCAGGGCATAGGGCAGCCCCGAGGAAAAGCCGAAACCGAGCATCGTGGCCGACTTGCGCGTTTGCAGCGCCAGCTTGAACAGGCGCCAGCCCTTGGGACGAGGCGCCGGGGTCGATGCCATGGTGGGGTTTCTCCTCAAGATTGATCGAATACCCTAGAAACCCTTTGCCCCCATGCCTAGGCCGTTCTTTGACGCAGCAGCGGCAATCGGGTATGGGCCAGCGATGACACTTCCCCCAAAAGGCAGGAGCGGCCGCCCGGGACGGCCCGCCGCATCCGACAAAGCCAGATCAAACAGGGCCACAAGCCCCCGCCGCCCCGATGACAAATCCGCGCCCCGCACCGCCGAGGAGCGCAAGGGCGCGCCCATCAAGGGCAAGTTGAGCCCCCGTCCGGCCTCGCGCACTGCCGATGGCGAACGCCCGGCCCGCGATGACCGTGCACCCCGTGGTGACCGCTTCGCCGACCGGCGCGACGAACGCGCACCCCGTGGTGACCGCTTCGCCGACCGCCGCGACGAACGCGCACCCCGTGGTGATCGCTTCGCCGACCGGCGCGACGAACGCGCACCCCGTGGCGACCGCTTCGCCGACCGGCGCGATGAACGCGCACCCCGTGGTGATCGCTTCGCCGACCGCCGTGATGAACGCGCGCCCCGTGGCGACCGCTTCGCCGACCGTCGCGACGAACGCGCGCCCCGTGGCGACCGCTTCGCCGACCGCCGTGATGAACGCGCACCCCGTGGTGATCGCTTCGCCGACCGTCGCGACGAGCGCGGCCCCCGCACCGAACGCCCGGCCCGCGACGAGCGCGATGGCAAGCCCTTTGCCAAAAAGCCTTTCGCCGGGAAGCCCTATGAAGGACGCGGCAAGCCCGGTCCGCGCACGGAAAACACCGCGCCGGACGAACGCCCGCGCCGTGGCCCCCTGCGCGCCGATGGCCGCCCGAGCGGGTCCGCCTCGGTTCAGGCCCTCAGCCGCCCGGTGGCCAAGCCCTATGCCAAACCCTTCGGCAAGAGCGCGCCCAAGGTTCCGGCCCAGCCGCGCGACGACAGCGCCGATGCCGGTGAACGCGAAGGCGAACGCATCGCCAAGCTGCTCGCCCGCGCCGGGGTCGCCTCGCGCCGCGAGGTCGAGCGCCTGATCGCCGAGGGCCGCGTGCGCCTCGACGGCGTGCTGATCGAGACCCCCGCCACGATCCTGAAGAACCTCAGGGGCGTGAGCGTCGATGGCAAGCTGATCGCGGCGGCCGCGCCCACGCGCATCTTCCGCTTCCACAAGCCCGCCGGCCTGATCACCGCCGAGCGCGACCCCGCCGGTCGCCCGACGATCTACAACGCCCTGCGCAATGCCCTGCCCGGCGATACGCCGCGCGTGATGCCCGTGGGCCGACTCGACCTCAACACCGAGGGCCTGCTGCTGCTCACCAACGATGGCGAGTTGAAGCGCGCGCTCGAACTGCCCGCCACCGGCATCCCGCGCACCTATCGCGCGCGCACCTTTGGCGACATCTCGCAAGGCCAGCTCGAAGACCTGATCGAAGGCATCGAGATCGACGGCGTGCGCTATGGCAATATCGACGCCAACATGGAGCGCCGCACCGGGCGCAACCAGTGGATCGAAATGACGCTGACCGAAGGCAAGAACCGCGAAGTCCGCCGCGTGCTCGAACATCTGGGGCTTCAGGTCTCGCGCCTGCTGCGCACGGCCTATGGCCCGTTCGAACTGGCCGACCTCCCGCGCGGCGGCGCGGAAGAAGTGCCGCAGGTTCTGGTCGAGCGCTTCCGCAAGTCGCTTGCCAGCCAGCCCGCACCCAAAAAGCCGACAACCGAGGGCTGATCCCCATGCGCATCATTTCGGGCCAGTGGCGCGGGCGCAAGCTCGTCGCCCCTGCTGGCGAAACCACCCGCCCCACCGCCGACCGCACGCGCGAGACGCTGTTCTCGATGCTGACCAGCCGCCTCGGCTCGTTCGAGGATCTCAAGGTCGCCGACCTGTTCGCAGGGTCGGGCGCGCTCGGCCTCGAAGCGCTCTCGCGCGGGGCCGCCCATTGCCTGTTCGTCGAGCAGGACCCGGCGGCGATCCGCGCGATCCGTGCCAACCTTGCCGCCCTGCGCGTGCAAGGGAACACCGATGTGCGCGCCTCCTCGGTGCTCTCGCTGGGCCCGGTCAAGGAGCCGCTCGACCTCATCATGCTCGATCCGCCCTACGGGACGGGCGCGGGCGCGGTGGCGGTCGACAAGCTCGTGCGGCTCGGCTGGATCGGCGAAGGCACGTGGATCAGCCTGGAAACGGGCCTCGACGAAGTGCCGCAGGTGAAAACCTGCGAAATCGAGAGCGAACGCAAGGTCGGCAAGGCCCGCCTCACGCTGATGCGCCTGAAGGCCTGACCTGTCGAAAGAGGCCCCGCCTTGCGCGGGGCCTCTTCCTCAGGCCTCGCACCGGGGCGCAAACACCACGCCTGCCAGCGTGATCGCCCCCGCCACGGTCAGGAACAGCCCGACCAGCGCCGTGCCGCCCGCCATCGCCAGCGCCTGCGCGGCAAAGGGCGCCAGAGCCCCGCCGATGATCCCGCCGACATTGAAGGCAATCGAAATCCCGGTATAGCGCACCGGCACGGCATAGAGCGTGGGCAACCAGGCCCCGAGCGGCCCATAGACCAGCCCCATCACGAACAGCGTGAGCGCCAGCGTGGCAAAGACCACCGGCAGATGGCCCGAGCCCAGACCCAGCCCGAACACCAGCCCGACCAGCGCCGTCCCCGCCGCGCCCACGCGCAAGACAGAGGCCGCCCCGCGCTTGTCGGCCCACCAGCCCGCCAGAGCGATGCCACCGGCCAGAAAGAAATTGGCGGCAAGCTGCACGCCCAGGAACGTCTGCTTGGCATAGCCCAGCTTCGTCGTGGCAAACGAAAGCGCAAAGGTCGTCGCCAGATAGAAGATCGCAAAGCAGGCGATCACCCCGGCAATCCCGGCCAGAACCGCGCCGGGATGATCGGCCATCAGCCGCCCGACCGGCACCTTGGGCGGCGGGGCATCGTTCTTTGCCTGCTCGAAAGCGGCGGTTTCCCCGATCTTGAGCCGCACCCACAGGCCAAGCCCGACCAGCAGCGCGCTCGCCAGAAACGGCACGCGCCAGCCCCAGCTGGCAAAGGCGGCTTCGGGCAAAGTCACCCCCAGGATCAGGAACAGCCCGTTGGCGCACAGGAACCCGAGCGGCGCCCCCAGTTGCGGCGCGGAACCAAAGCGCGCTTCCCAGCCCTTGGGCGCGTTCTCGACCGCCAGCAGCGAGGCCCCGCCCCATTCGCCGCCAAGGCCAAAGCCCTGCCCGAACCGCAGCAGGCACAGCAGGAACGGCGCCACCGGCCCGGCCATCGCATACGTCGGCAGGAACGCGATCAGCACCGTCGATCCGCCCATCAGCATCAGCGAGGCCACCAGCGTCGACTTGCGCCCGACCCTGTCGCCAAAATGGCCAAAGGCCACCGCCCCCACCGGGCGCGCGACGAAAGCAAGGCCGTAGGTCATGAACGAGAGCAGCACTTGCGCCGAAGGCGACTGCGCCGGGAAGAACAAGGGCCCGATCACCAGCGCGGCCGCGGTGGCGTAGATATAGAAATCGTAGAACTCCACCGCCGTGCCCACGAGGCTGGCGGTCAGGATACGGGCATGCTGGCGATAAGGGGAAACACGGTTCGAATGCATCGACGGGGCCTTCCCGCCCCCCGCTGCCTTGTCAAGACCAACAGGACACGAACCAAGCGACCCGTGCCAAAAATGCGCAACTTTCCGCACCTGCAAGCAGATTTGACGACAGGAACATGCACACCCCCTGCCCACCCATCCCGAAAAAAGGGCGCTGGCCGAACCAGCGCCCTTTTCAAGGATCACACGGCGCGTGACAATCAGGACGCGCCGCCAGCCTTTGCCCGCGCACTGCTGGCCGAAGCCGTGGCGCGACCCTTGACCTGCGCCACGATCGAAGGCCAGACTTGCGCGCGCTGGTCCGGGGTCATCGCCAGAACCTGCCCGCGCTGCACGTCGCTCAGGGCCCACCAGCCCTGCTGTTCATCGGGACCGAGCGACCAGAAATATTCCTGCTGGCCCGACGGCCAGGCATCGTACTTGGCCTTCAGGTCACTCGCCCAGCGATCATACTGCGCCTTTTGTGCCGTGGTCATCGTGAAAGGCCCAGCCGGAGCCTGAGCCGGAGTTGCAGCAGAAGCAGCAGGGGCCGCAGGCGCGGCGGTCTGGGCCTGGGCGGCGACCGGAAGGGCGGCCGTGGCGAGCGCAAACGCGCCGATGGACATAAACGTCTTCATGGGATCTCCTCCTGTTGTCCTGACCCGATGCAGGCCCTTACGCATCGCGGACGCCAAAGGTTTCCCGGTGATCGACCAGACGTCGCCATCGCGGGGCAGGGCGTGAAAAGTGCCCTGAAACTGCGATGAGCCGTTGATTTCATTAGGATGCACCGCACAATAAAATGCGTTTGAGACTGTTCGCCGCCAGGGCCCCGAGCCTTTCCGCCCCGCCGATTGCGCCTTGCGCCCGCCCGCACGGTTCCCTACCTGTTCCGGCGTGACCAGCTTCCCCCCCTCTTCCGACGCCGCCCGTTCCACGCCCGCAGCGGCCCCCGCGCATCAGGGCGCCCAGCAGGGCGAACCGCAATGGCTTGCCGCGCTCAACCCGCCCCAGCGCGAGGCCGTGCTCACCACGCAAGGGCCCGTGCTGATGCTGGCAGGCGCGGGCACCGGCAAGACCGCCGCGCTCACCGCGCGGCTTGCCAATCTGCTGCGCCAGCGCCTCGCCTGGCCCTCGCAGATCCTGTGCGTGACCTTCACCAACAAGGCCGCGCGCGAAATGCGCGAGCGCGTGGGTGCCCTGATCGGCCCTTCGGTCGAAGGGATGCCCTGGCTCGGCACGTTCCACGCGATTGCTGCCAAGATGCTGCGCCGCCATGCCGAACTCGTGGGCCTGACCAGCAGCTTTTCCATCCTCGACACCGACGACCAGATGCGCCTGCTCAAGCAGCTGATCCAGGCCGAAGGCATCGACGACAAGCGCTGGCCCGCCAAGCAACTGGCCGGGCTGATCGACCGCTGGAAGAACCGGGGCCTGACGCCCGCCGATCTCGATGCGGGCGAGAACGAGGCCTATGCCAACGGGCGCGGCGCCAAGATGTACGGCCTCTATCAGGACCGCCTGCGCACGATCAACGCCTGCGATTTCGGCGATCTCCTGCTCCACATGCTGACGATCTTCCGCCAGCATCGCGACGTGCTGGAAAGCTGGCAGGACCGCTTCCGCTACATCATGGTCGACGAATATCAGGACACCAACGCGGTCCAGTACCTGTGGCTGCGCCTGCTCGCGCAAGTCCACAAGAACATCTGCGTGGTGGGCGACGACGACCAGTCGATCTATTCGTGGCGCGGCGCCGAAGTCGCCAATATCCTGCGCTTTGAAAAGGATTTCCCCGGCGCGGCGGTGATCCGCCTCGAACAGAACTATCGCTCCACCCCGCACATTCTGGGCGCGGCCTCGGGCCTGATCGAGGAGAACGCCCAGCGTCTGGGCAAACACTTGTGGACCGAGCGCGATGGCGGCGACAAGGTCCGCGTGGTCGGCGTCTGGGACGGTCCCGAGGAAGCGCGCCGCGTGGGCGAGGAAATCGAGCGCCTCGAACGCGAGGGTTGCCCGCTCGACCGCGTGGCGATCCTCGTGCGCGCGCAGTTCCAGACGCGCGAGTTCGAAGACCGCTTCATCCAGATCGGCCTGGCCTATCGCATCGTGGGCGGTTTCCGCTTCTACGAGCGCGCCGAAATCCGCGATGCGCTGGCCTATCTGCGCCTCGTCTCGCAGCCTTCGGACGATCTCGCCTTCGAGCGCATCTACAACACCCCCAAGCGCGGCCTTGGCGACAAGACGCTCGAAAAACTCCACCGCTTTGCCCGCGCCTATCAGGTGCCCCTGCTGCGCGCGGCCTACGACATCGCCGATACCGACGAACTGCCCGCCCGCGCGCGCAACACGATTCTGGCACTGGTGCGCGATTTCCTGCGCTGGCGCGACCAGATCGCCACGCTCACCCCGTCTGAACTGGCCCGCACGATCCTCGACGAGAGCGGCTACACCGGCGCGCTTCAGGCCGAAAAGAGCGCCGAGGCCAATGCCCGCCTCGAAAACCTCTCCGAACTCGTCCGCGCGATGGAAGAGTACGAGACGCTGGGCGATTTCCTCGAACATGTCAGCCTGGTGATGGACAACGAGGCCGCCTCAAGCGAGGAAAAGGTCACGATCATGACCATCCACGCGGCCAAGGGCCTCGAATTCGATCAGGTCTTCCTGCCCGGCTGGGAAGAAGGGGTGTTCCCCTCGCAGCGCGCGCTCGACGAAGGGGGGCTCGCCAGCCTCGAAGAAGAACGCCGCCTCGCCTATGTGGCGATCACCCGCGCGCGCCGCCGCTGCACGATCCTGCATGCCGCCAACCGCCGCATCTATGGCCAGTGGACGAGCGCGACCCCCTCGCGCTTCGTCGAGGAACTGCCGCAGGACCATGTCGAGAGCGAAACCACGCTCTCGGGCGGAGCCTCGATGTGGCGGGCCAGCTGGTCGGAAGCGAGCGACCCGTTCGCCGATGTCGTCCGCAACCACCCGGCCAAGGCGCAGAGCCGGGGCCCTGGCTGGCAACGCGCCGCCCAGCAGGCCTATGACGCCAAGCCGCGCCGCATGGCCGAAAACACCCGCAGCGCAGCCAGCTTCGCCAGCAAGCCCCGCGCCGACATCGCCATCGGCGCGCGCGTGTTCCACGACAAGTTCGGCTATGGCGTGGTTCAGGCCCAGGAAGGCAACAAGCTGGAAATCGCCTTCGAAACGGCGGGCGAGAAGCGCGTGCTCGACAGCTTCGTGAAGCCGGCCTGAAACAGGAAGAAAGGGGAAATGCAGGGGCTACAAGCCCCTGCACCCCGTTAACTTGGCGCCGGGTTTGCCTGCAAGCGCCAGTTTTATGCCTTCAAGCGCTCGGCAATGCGCTCGTCGATCCGCGCTTCCAGCAGGGACAGCGGCATGGCCCCTTCCTTGAGCACGCCGTGGAACCACGCGAGGTCGAACTTGTCGCCCAGAGCCTTTTCGGCCTTCCGGCGATTGGCGACCCAGGCCGTATGGCCCATCTTGTAGCTGCATGCCTGACCGATCATCGTGCAATAGCGCTCGATCTCGCGCTGGCTGCGCGCCGGAGTGAAGCCGGTCTTCTCGACCATGTAGGCCGTCGCCTTCTCGCGGCTCCAGCGATAGTGGTGGATGCCGGTATCGACCACCAGACGCACCGCGCGGAACAGGAACGACTGAAGATAGCCCGCCCGTTCGATGCCCTGATAGCCGCCCAGTTCATCGCCCAGTTGTTCGGCATAGAGCGCCCAGCCCTCGCCATAGGCCGAAATGAAGTAGTCGCGCAGAATCCATGGCAGCTCCCCACCCCCTTGCGCGTACCCACCCTGAAGATGATGGCCGGGAATGCCTTCGTGGTAGGTCAGCGAGGGCAGCGAATATTTCGGCCAGTCGCCCACAGACTTGAGGTTGATCCAGTAGATCGCCGGTCGTGAACCGTCGAGCGAGGCCGAATTGTAATAGCCATTGGGCGCGCCGTCCTGAATTTCGGCAGGGACGGCCCGGATGGTCAGCGGATCGTTGGGAATGTCGGCAAAGGCGCGCGGCAATTGCGTGCGCATGTGGGCCACGCTCTGGTTGAGCCCTGCGATCAGTTGCGCGCGGCCCTCCGCCGTATCGGGGTAAAGCTGCTCGGGCGCGTGATTGAGCGCGGAAAGACGCGCGCCGATGCTGCCGGTGGTGTGCCCGGCAGCCTTGAGCACAGTGTCGAGTTCAGCGCTGATCTGGGCGACCTGTTCGAGGCCGATCTTGTGGATGGCCTCGGGTGTCAGCGTCGTCGTGGTGGCGGCGCCCAGCGCGGCGGCATAGATCGCATCGCCCTGCTTGAGCCGCCAGATCCCGTCACCGGCGGGCGATTTGGCCCGCAACCGGCGATAGAGCGCTATCTGGCGATCGAGCGCGGGATAGACCTTGTCGTGCACGATAGAGACCGCGCGGCGCTGCCAGTCGCCCGCCAGCCCCTTTTCGGTGGTGCGGCGGACCAGCGAGGTGACCAATCCGTTGTGCTCGGGCGCGACATTGCGCAGCTTGGCCATCTGGCCCAGCGCCAGCGTGATCGCCCAGGCGGGGGGAATGCGCCCCATCCCGGCCTGCCGCGCGCCTTCGGCGGTCTGGTCGTCGAGCACGATGGCGAAGGCCGCCAGACGGGCCAGATAGGCCTCGGCATCCTCGGCCACGAGGATCGGGTGCTGGTTGTCGAGGAAATCGGGGATCGTGAAATAGGCGCCGCGCTGCTGGTCGATCACGAACGGCATCTGCGGATCGTCAATATCGAAGCGCGCACCCGCCAGTTCTTCGCCGAACCGATGCAGTACAATCGCGCGGTTACGCCGGTTCTGTGCATTCAGGCCCGCCGGATCGACGGCCGAAACGGCCGCCTGGGCATCGCGATAGAACGCCAGAGAGGCTTCATTCGCGCCGCGTCCTTCACCATCGAGGCGACTGCGCAGCACCGCCCGCGCGCCGGTATCAAGCCCGAGCGTCGTTGCCCGCTGCGGTTCAATGAGGAGACTGGCAAAGAAAATGCGGTCGAGCAGCGCCCCGAAAGCCGCGTCTCCGCCCGCCTGCGCCCCGGCCTGCGCGCCTACTTGGGCAAAGGCCTGTCCGGGCAGGCCCGAAAGCCATGCCGCGGCCATTGCGCCGCCCGCCAGCCCGAGGAAATCGCGACGCTCCAAACCCTGCCCCAAGCCATGTATTGCCAAAGACTTGCTCCCTTTTCCGGTCCCTTGAACGAACGCCCCGTTCGTTTCAGATGCGACGGACTGCCATGCTCTCCCGCGCCGCACAATGCAGAAAGCCGATTTCGTCACATAATGGCATCACAATCAATCTTGCCAGCAGAAAAAGAAGGAAATTCAAGTTACGCCCAGAATTGATCAAGAAAGCTTGCCATTCTGGATATATCACACCTATATTCGACAAATAATAGCAGCGCGCCAGACAGGCTTCATCACATGATCAATCGCATCCGGGAAATCCGCCGACAGAAAGGGCTGACGCTGGCCGACGTTGCTGCGCGCTGCCAGCCGCCGACAACGGCACAGACCATTGGGCGCCTCGAAACCGGCACGCGCTCGCTCTCGCTCAAGTGGATGAACCGGATCGGCGCGGCCCTGGCCATCGACCCCGAACTGCTGGTTCGCGCCGCCGACGATACCCAGGCCGAAGTCATTGCCCGGCTCACCCCGGCGGGAACCGAGCCGATCGCCACCCCGGTTCCGGCCCCCCTGCCCGACGCGCTCTATGGCCACGAAGGCCTTGTCGCGCTCAGCGTCGAGGCCAGCGCCGGAGACTGGCGCGCGGGCGACCAGATCTGGCTGCGGCGTTTCGATGGCGAGGAAATCGGTCGCGCCCTCAATCGCGATGTGCTCGCCCCGCGCCCGGGTGGCCGCTTTGCCTTTGGCCGCATGATCGACCACCGCGAGGGGCGCCTTGCCCTGCTGCCGCCCGGCCCCGGCCAGCGCCAGCTGGTGATCGACCGCCCGGCCTGGGTGGCCGTGGCCGAAGTCCTGATCCGCACGCTCTGAACATCGGGCTGATCATCGGGCTCAGGATCAGGCGCAAACCGGTCTTCGCGCTCTCGCCTTGGGCCCCCATAGGGGCTATCCCCCGGTCATGACCCCGGACAAGACATTGCGCCTGCTCAGCCTGTCCACGCTCTATCCGGCCTCGGTGCGGCCGGGTTTCGGGCGTTTCGTGGCCCGCCAGATGGAAGCTCTGGCCGCGCGCCCGGATTGGGACGTGACGGTGATCAATCCGATCGGCCTGCCCCCGCTGCCCCGGCGGCTGCTGCCCTCCGGCTATGCCCCGCTCCACGCCATTCCACCGATGGAAAAGCGCAGCGGGGTGCCGGTGTACCATCCCCGCTTCACGCTGCTGCCGGGCCTGTCCGGGCGGTTCAACCCCGCGCTGATCGCACAAAGCGTCCTGCCGCTGGCCCGCAGGCTCCACGAAGAAACCCCCTTCGACATCGTCGACGCGCAGTTCTTCTATCCCGATGGCCCCGCCGCCGCGCGGATCGCGCGGGCGCTGGGCCTGCCGCTGGCGATCAAGGCGCGCGGATCGGACATTCACTACTGGGGCCAGCGCCCTGCCGCCCTCGCCCGGATGCAACGGGCCGCGCGCGAGGCCGGGGCCCTGCTCGCCGTATCGCAGGCGCTGGCCGACGACATGGCCGATCTCGACATAACCGGGCCGGGCCTGCCTGCCGAACGCATCACCGTCCATTACACCGGCCTTGACCACGGGCGCTTCCATCCGATCCCGCGCGCCAGCGCGCGCGCCATTCTGGCCAAGCGCTTCCAGCTTTCGGCCGAAGGGCCGCTGGTGGCCTGCGTGGGGGCGCTGATCGGCATCAAGGGACAAGCTCTCGCCATCCGCGCGCTGGCCGAGCCGGGAATGGAGCGCGTGCGCCTCGCGCTGGCCGGAACCGGGCCCGACGAGGCCATGCTGCAGGCGCTCTCCCGCGAGCTTGGCGTTTCTCATCACGTGCATTTTCTCGGCGCCCTGGGGCACGATTTCGTGCCCGTGCTGATGGCCGGGGCCAGCGCCATGGTGCTGCCTTCCGAGCGCGAGGGTCTGGCCAATGTGTGGATCGAGGCGCTCGCCTGCGGCACCCCGCTGGTGATCCCCGACATCGGCGGCGCGCGCGAGGTGGTTACGAGTTCGACTGCCGGGATTCTGGCCGCGCGCGAACCGGCCGCGATCGCCCGCGCGCTGGCCGCGCTGATCGCCCAGCCCAGATCGGAAGAGCGT
>DQVI01000120.1 GCA_015661825.1 Novosphingobium capsulatum | reverse complement strand
GCGGGCTATGCCGCCAATGTCGCGCTGATCGCCACGCTGCCCCAGCGCGACGACCTGATCATCCATGACGAGCTGATCCACGCCTCGGTCCACGAAGGCCTGCGGCTGGCCCGCGCGGCCACGGTCATGGCCGCCCACAACGATGCCGATGCCTTCGAGGATGCCGCCCGCCAGTGGCGCACCGCAGGCCACAAGGGCCGCATCTGGCTGGCGGTGGAAAGCCTCTATTCGATGGACGGCGACCGCGCCCCGCTCGACGATCTGGCGCAGGTGGCCCAGCGCCACGGCGGCATTCTGGTGATCGACGAGGCCCATGCCACCGGCGTCTTCGGACCCCAAGGACGCGGCCTTGCCGCCCATCTTGATGGCCGCCCGGATGTGATCTGCCTGCGCACCTGCGGCAAGGCGCTGGGCGCGGAAGGCGCGCTCGTGTGCGGGCCTGCCATCGTGCGCGATTTCCTCGTCAACCGGGGGCGCCCGTTCATCTTCTCGACCGCGCCCTCGCCGCTGATGGCCAGCGCCGTGCGCGAGGCCTTGCGCATCTGCGCCGACGAGCCCGAACGCCGCGCCGCGCTCGCCGCGCTGATCGACCATGCCGCCACCGTGCTCGGCCCGCTTGGCGCCACGGTTTCGGGCACGCAGGTCATGCCGCTGATCGTGGGCGAGGATGCCCGCACGATGGCGCTCGCCGCCCACTTGCAAGCCGCCGGTTTCGACGTGCGCGGCATTCGCCCGCCCACGGTGCCCGCCGGCACCAGCCGCCTGCGCATCTCGCTCACACTCAACGCCACCCCCGGCGATGTCGATGCGCTGGCCGCCGCCCTTCGCGAGGTTCTTTGATAATGTCCCGTTTCGTCGTCACCGGCACCGATACCGGCATCGGCAAGACCGTGTTCAGCGCCGGCCTCGCCGGGGCCCTGCGCGCGCACTACTGGAAGCCCGTCCAGTCGGGCCTCGATGAAGGCGCCGACCGCGACCATGTCGCCCACCTCGCGCAGCTGCCGCCCGAACTCGTGCTCGAAGAGGCCTATCGCCTGACCGAGCCGCTCTCGCCCCATCGCGCCGCCGAAATCGACGCCATCCAGATCGACCCGGCCCGGCTTTCGCCCCCCGCGCTCGATCCGCTGGTGATCGAGGGCGCGGGCGGTGCGCTCGTCCCGATCACGCGCAGCACGCTCTACGCCGACCTGTTCGCCTGGTGGAACCTGCCGGTGATCGTGGTCGCGCGCACGGGCCTTGGCACGATCAACCACACCCTGCTCACCATCGAGGCCCTGCGCGCGCGCGGCGTGCCGCTCCATGGCGTGGCCTTCGTGGGCGATGCCAACGACGACAACGAGCAGACCATCGCCGCGATGGGCAAGATCCGCCGCCTCGGGCGCCTGCCCCGGCTCGATCCGCTCACCCCGGAAACCCTCGCCGCCGCCTTTGCCGAGGCATTTCCTGCCGAGACGTTCCTGTGAGCGCGTCCCCGGTCTGGCACCCGTTCTGGCAACACGGGCTGGGCGAACCGATCCCGATGGTCGCGCGCGCACAAGGGGCCGCGCTGTTCCTCGAAGACGGGCGCCGGGTGATCGACGGCATTTCCTCGTGGTGGGTGACCACCCATGGCCACAACCACCCGCGCATCATGGCCGCGATCCGCGAACAGACCGAAAAGCTCGATCAGGTGATCTTTGCCGGCTGGACGCATGAACCGGCCGAACAGGTGGCGCGCGGGCTGATCTCCATGCTGCCCGACGCGCTGACCCGCGTGTTCTTCTCCGACAGCGGCAGCACCTGCGTCGAAGTGGCGCTCAAGATGGCGCTGGGCTTCTGGGCCCACCGGGGCGAACCGCGCCACCGCATCCTCGTGCTCGAACACTCGTATCACGGCGATACCATCGGCACGATGTCGGTGGGGAAACGCGGCGTCTACAACGCGGCCTATGGCAAGCTGCTGTTCGACGTGGAGACGATCCCCTTCCCGACCGGGGTGGGCACCAATACCCTCGCCGCGCTCGAAGCGGCCTGCGCCAATCATGCAGACGGCCCGCCCGCCGCGCTGATCGTCGAGCCGCTGGTGCTGGGTGCGGGCGGCATGCTGTTCTATCCCCCCGCCGTGCTCACCGCGATGGCCGAGATCTGCCGCCGCCATGGCGTGCTGCTGATCGCCGACGAGGTGATGACCGGGTTTGGCCGCACGGGCACGATGCTCGCCTGCGAGCAGGCCGGGGTCGTGCCCGACATCCTGTGCCTGGCCAAGGGGCTGACCGGGGGCTCGATGCCGCTGGCGGTCACCGTCGCGCGCGAGCCGATCTTTGCCGCCCACTGGTCGACCGACCGCGCGCGCACGTTCTACCATTCGTCGAGCTACACCGCCAATCCGATCGCTTGCGCGGCGGCAGTGGCCAATCTGGCGATCTGGCGCGAGGAACCCGTGCAGGCGCGCATCGCCACCCTCGCCACGCGCCAGCAGGCGCTGATGGCGCGACTCGCTCCGCTTCCCGGCGTGCGCGCCCCGCGCACCTGCGGCACCATCGCGGCCTTCGACGTGGAGGCCACCGACGGGGGCTACCTGTCGAATCTGGCCCCGCGCCTGATGAATTATTTCCGCGATGCGGGCGTCCTGCTGCGGCCACTGGGAAACACGGTCTACGTATTGCCCCCATACTGCATCGACGAAACCGACCTCGCGCGGATCGGCGATGTCATCGAAGAGGCGCTCGCTACGATCAAATCGTAAGACCATTCGCGTAACGGCCAGAGCGCTTCCCGACCGGGAAAAACACCCGGAAAGCCTGAAACGCGGCAAAACAGGAGCCCGGAACAGTTAATCCGGCATAAACGCCCGGCACAGCACCCTAAGTATAATCCCGTATTGGCGTGTCCGAAAATAATAAGAAAGAATGCCGGCGCATCAACTTCGTTTGAGGCGCTTCGCGTTAAAATTTTAAAGCAAAAAGGGTCGGCAAGGACGGCATGAACGTGCCGCCATCCAGACCCCTCTTGCAGGACCGCCGATCATGGCTCGCATCAAGAAGACCCGCTTCCGTCACTCCGCCCTGATCAGCGCGGTGACCATGGCTGCTCCGGCGCTGGCCGCCACCGCGATCCTGTCGGCCCAGAGCGCACCCTCCACCCAGAGCGCCAGCCCGGCGCTGGCGGCAGTGACCCTGACCACCACGGCCCAGGCCGCCCCCACCGCCGC
>DQVI01000223.1 GCA_015661825.1 Novosphingobium capsulatum | reverse complement strand
TTCGGCAGATTCGCAGCACAGATTCGCGGGCCATTCATACCCCTCCGTCAGGCCTTTGGCCTGACACCTCCCCGCACGCGGGGAGGAACTGGGGGGCTGGCCATGCTTTCTCCTCCCCGCGAGCGGGGAGGAGCTTTTTAGGGGTGGGGGGTGTCGTGGATAATGGGGAGGGTTTCGAACTGGTGGTAGGGGGGCGGGCTCGACAGCGTCCATTCGAGCGTGGTGGCGCCCTCGCCCCAGTAGTTGGGGGCCGCGCGCTTGCCGGCCACGAAGGCGTAGACCACGTTGATGAAGAAGATCACCAGCGAGGCCGCCATGATGTGGTAGCCGATCGAGGCGATGTGGTTCCAGTACTCGAAGGCCGGGGCATAGTCCGGGTAGCGGCGCGGCATCCCCTGCACGCCCAGAAAGTGCATGGGGAAGAAGATCATGTTCACGCCCACGAAGAACACCCAGAACTGGATATGGCTGAGCAGCTCGGAGTGCATGCGCCCGCTCATCTTGGGAAACCAGTAGAAGAACCCGGCGAACAGCGAGGTGACGGCGCCGAGCGAGAGCACATAGTGGAAGTGCGCGACGACGTAGTAGCCATCCTGAAGATTGTCGTCGATGCCGCCATTGGCGAGCACGACCCCGGTCACCCCGCCCACGGTGAACAGGAAGATGAAACCGATGGCCCAGACCATGGGCGACTTGAACTCGATCGAGCCGCCCCACATCGTGGCGATCCACGAGAATATCTTGATGCCGGTGGGCACCGCGATGATCATGGTCGCCAGCGTGAAGTACATCTTCGTGTTCACGTCGAGGCCGGTGGTGTACATGTGGTGGGCCCAGACGACGAAGCCGACGAGGCCGATGGCCACCATCGCATAGGCCATGCCCAGATAGCCGAAGACCGGCTTTTTCGAGAACGTCGAGATGATCTGGCTGATGATGCCGAAGCCCGGCAGGATCATCACATAGACTTCCGGGTGCCCGAAGAACCAGAACAGGTGCTGGTAGAGGATCGGATCGCCACCGCCCGCCGGATCGAAGAAGGTCGTGCCGAAGTTGCGGTCGGTCAGCAGCATGGTGATCGCCGCCGCCAGCACGGGCAGCGAGAGCAGCAGCAGGAAGGCGGTGACCAGCACCGACCACACGAACAGCGGCATCTTGTGCAGCGTCATGCCCGGCGCGCGCATGTTGAAGATGGTGGTGATGAAGTTGATCGCGCCCAGGATCGAGCCTGCGCCCGCCAGATGGAGCGCGAAGATCGCGAAATCGACTGCGGGGCCGGGAGAACCGGTTGTTGAAAGCGGAGCATAGACCGTCCACCCCGTTCCCGCGCCATGGCCGGTGCCGCCCGGCACGAACGGCGAGATCATCAGCGAGCAGAAGCCGCAGAAGGTCAGCCAGAACGAGATGTTGTTCATGCGCGGGAAGGCCATGTCGGGCGCGCCGATCATGATCGGCACGAACCAGTTGCCAAAGCCGCCGATGATCGCGGGCATGACCATGAAGAACACCATGATCAGCCCGTGCGCGGTGATCAGCACGTTCCACATGTGGAGCGCCTGGTTGAGATCGGCGCCATCGCCGCCCACGAGGCTTGTCCACCAGCCGAGGTACTGGATCCCCGGCTCGGCCAGTTCGGCGCGCATCACGCCCGAGATGCCGCCGCCCACGACCCCCGCGAAGATCGCGAAGATCAGGTAGAGCGTGCCGATGTCCTTGTGGTTGGTGGACATGAACCAGCGGGCGAAGAAGCCGGGCTTGTGATCGTGCCCGTGGTGAGACGCCACCTCGTGGTGGGCGTCAAAGTGTTCATGATCGGCGGGAAAGGTGGCCATGACGGTCTATCCTGTTTTTCCGTATCGCGTTCAGACGGCGGGCGTCGGCAGGGAGGCAGGCGTGCCGCCCTGGCTCTTCACCCAGGCCTCGAACACGGGCAAGGGCACGGCTTCGACCGCGATGGGCATATAACCATGGCGGGCGCCGCACAGTTCGGAGCATTGGCCGTAATAGACGCCAGGCTTGTTGATCATCAGAACCTTTTCATTGATACGGCCGGGTACGGCATCGAGCTTGAACCACAGCGAGGGCACCGCGAACGAGTGGATCACATCGGCCCCGGTGGTTTGCAGGCGAATGGGAACCCCGGCGGGCACGACCATCCGGTTGTCGGCGCCCAGTTGCGGCTGTTCGCCACGCCTGACCGCCTCGGCCGGTTCGAGCATGTTCGAGATCACCTCGAACCCGCCGTTGTCGGGGTACGTATAGCCCCAATACCACTGATAGCCAGTCACCTTGACGGTCAGCGCGCCCTTGGGGGCCGGTTGGTACTGGTGGGCGAGCAGGCGAATCGAGGGCACCACGATCGCCAGGAGGATCAGCACCGGGGCCAGTGTCCACACGACCTCGATCACGGTGTTGTGGCTGGTGCGCGAGGGAACCGGATTGGCGCGGCGGTTAAACCGGGCCATGACGACGATGAGCAGGACCAGCACCATGAGCACGATCGCCGTGATCACCGGCAGCAGCACGTAATCGTGCATCCTGAGGGCTTCCTGCCCGATCGGCGAATACTGGTCCTGAAAGGTGTAACCGCCCGGAACCGGCTGGCCTTTTCCCGGCATCGGCTTCATCGGCACATATGTTGCCGCAGCCTGTGCCAGCGCGGGAGCCATGGCGCCGATGGCGCCGGCCAGACTGGCCAGGAGATGGCCCCCGGTTTTTAACCCGGCGGCCCTTAACCCGGCGGCCCTTAACCCGGCGACCCTTAACCCGGTGGCCCGAAACCGATTGGCCCCAAACAGCGTGCCCGCATGGCGGACGAGTGCGATTGGCATCATCGTCGTGTGTTCCGCTCTTCCCCACGTGCACGCCGGTTGAGCCGGGGTCCGCGCGCACTGATTATCGTTTTCCCCGTTACCCACAGGGTATACGCCCCCCTGCCCCCCCTCACAAGTCGGACCTCTACGCGCATGGAGAGAAGCTTTGACGGGGAAAAGACCGGTTCGGATGCACACGAAAAAGGCGAAAAATCCTTGCCCCCTGCGACCCGAACGCCCATGGCAAACGGGAACCGGGTGCCCTGCCGTCTGGCAGGCGCGCCCTTTGACGAGACAAGCAGGACCGCGAACCAAGACCATGCAGGAAGAAGACATCCTTTCCGAATTCCGCGCCAGCCAGGCGCTGCTCGAGGGGCATTTCCTGCTCTCGTCGGGGCGTCATTCGGCCCACTACCTCCAGTGCGCGCGCGTGCTGATGGACCCGATGCGCGCCTCGCGACTGGCCATGGCGCTGGCTGCCAAGCTTCCGCGCGACTTGCGCCAGCAGATTTCCAAGGTCGTCGCCCCGGCCATGGGCGGGGTGATCATCGGCCATGAAATGGGCCGCGCGCTGGGTGTCGAGGCCGTGTTCGTCGAACGCCCGACCGGCACGTTCGAGCTGCGTCGCGGCTTCTCGCTCAATCCGGGCGAAAAGGTGCTGATGGTCGAGGACGTGGTGACCACCGGCCTGTCGAGCCGCGAGGCGATCAAGGCCGTCGAGGAAGCCGGCGGGGTCGTCGTGGCCGAAGCCGCGCTGGTCGACCGCAGCGCGGGGGCCGTCGATCTGGGCGTGCCGTTCTACCCGCTCGTCTCGCTCAACTTCCCCACGTATGCCGCCGACGAGCTGCCGCCCGAGCTGGCCGCCACGCCCGCGATCAAGCCGGGCAGCCGCGCCCAGCCCTGACAGACCGACCGACCTGACTTTTTCAGGACCCCCTGACACTACGGAAAGTGCGCCCGTGAGCGAACTGTTTGCCCCGCCCCGGCTCAGGCTGGGAGTCAATATCGACCACGTCGCCACGATCCGCAATGCGCGCGGGGGGGATCATCCCGATCCCGTCCGCGCGGCGCAGATCGTGGCCGCGGTGGGGGGCGATGGCATCACCGCCCACTTGCGCGAAGACCGTCGCCATATCCGCGACGAGGATCTGGCGCGCATCCAGGCGGCGACCAACCTGCCGCTGAACCTCGAAATGGCCGCGACCGAGGAAATGCTCGCCATCGCGCTGCGCCACCAGCCGCACGCCTGCTGCATCGTGCCCGAGCGGCGCGAGGAGCGCACGACCGAGGGCGGGCTCGATGCCGCCGGGCAGCACAACCGCCTTGCCCCGATCGTGGCGCGCCTGAGCGATGCGGGCATCCGCGTGAGCCTGTTCATCGCCCCCGAGGCGCGGCAGATCGAGGCCGCGATGAAGCTGGGCGCGCCGGTGGTCGAACTGCACACCGGCGAATATGCCCATGCGCAAGGCGAAGCCCGCGCGGTGGAACTCAAGCGCCTGACCGACATGGCCGCGCTTGCCGCCAAGAACGGGATCGAGCCCCATGCCGGGCACGGGCTGACGTATGACAATGTCCAGCCGGTGGCCGCCATTCCGCAACTGGCCGAACTCAACATCGGGCATTACCTGATCGGCGAGGCGATCTTCGTGGGTCTGGAAGCCGCTGTCAAGCGGATGCGCACGTTGATGGACGAAGTCCGCTAATCGATTTTTTGCTTCCCGATCAAGGAAATGTCAGTCCCGTGATCATCGGCCTCGGTTCCGACTTGTGCAATATCGAGCGCATCGCCAACTCGCTCGAACGCTATGGCGAACGCTTTGTGGAGCGCGTGTTCACCCCGGCCGAACAGGACCGCGCACAGGCCCGCCCGTTCACCCGCGCGGGCACGCTGGCCAAGCGGTTCGCCGCCAAGGAGGCCTGCTCCAAGGCCCTGGGCACCGGCTTTGCCCAGGGCGTGTTCATGAAGGACATCGGTGTCGTCAACACGCCGTCGGGCACGCCGACACTGGCGCTGGACGGGGGCGCCGCCGCGCGCCTTGCCGCGATGACCCCGCCGGGCCACGAGGCCGTGATCCACCTGTCGATGACCGACGACCACCCGTGGGCGCAGGCCTTCGTGGTGATCGAGGCCCGCCCCCTGCTCCCGACACCCCTGCCCGCGACACCCGCGCACACGATCCTGCCTGCGGGAGGCCACGCATGAGCACCGCCTCGGCCCCCTCGCGCGGGGACATGCGCGAAGAAGCGAGCGGGGTGGACTGGTGGGCCGAACTGCGCGGGCTGGTGGCCATGCTGCTGGCCGTGCTGGTCTTCCACAGCCTGATCGCCAAGCCGTTCTACATCCCCTCGATGTCGATGATGCCCAACCTGCTGGTCGGCGACCGGCTGGTGGTGAGCAAGTATCCCTATGGCTGGTCGTGGGTTTCGCCCTCGTTCCATGTCCTGCCGCGCTCGCCCGCGCGGGTCTGGGCCGGAACGCCGCGCTATGGCGACATCGTGATCGTCGTGCCGCGCGGCAGCAACGAGGACTATATCAAGCGCGTGGTGGCCCTGCCGGGCGACCGCATCGCGGTGGTCCATGGGCAGATCATCCTCAACGGCAAGCCCGTGCCGCAAGTGGTCGAACCGCCGCTCGATTTGCGGGTCGATGCCAACGAGCCGTGCGATCCGGCTGATTTTCCCGGCCTGCGCTTTCGCGACGCGACCGGCCACGATTTCTGCGAACTGCCGATCTTTCGCGAGACCCTGCCCAATGGCGCGACCTATCGCGTGATCGACCACAAGCAGCAGCCGCTCGACGACTATCCCGAAGTCACCGTTCCGGCCGGCCATGTCTTCCTGATGGGCGACAACCGCGACCATTCGGCCGACAGCCGCGAACCGCTGGCCCTCAAGGGGCTGGGCGGGCCAGTGCCGCTCTCGGACGTGGGCGGGCGCGCCGAATTCGTGACCGTCTCGCTCGATGGCAGCGAAACGTGGAATCCGCTGACCTGGTGGCATGCCTTGCGCGGGGGCCGCAGTTGGACGACATTGCGCCCGGAACAGGCCGCCATCCAGCCCGTTTCCTGATCATCATTCTGGCGCCGTTCCGGCACCATTTCAGGGGGTTATGCCTGTTCATGTCCGATGCTGCCTCCTCCAAAAAGCCCCGCACCAAGGCTTTCGTCCACGGCCCCACCGACATTGCCGACAATGCCGTCCGGCTTGAGGCGCGCAAGGCCTTCATCTGGCTGGGCATTGCCGGGCTCATCGTGCTGGCGGTGTTCCTCGCCCAGCCGCTGCTGGTGATCTTCGGCGGGGTGGTCTTCGCCTCGCTGATCGAGGGCGGGCAGCGCCTGCTGGGCCGGGTCATTCCCGGCCCGCGCATCTTGCGGATTGCCCTCGTGCTGCTGGGCGGGGTGGGTTTTCTGGTCTGGCTGGCCGCCTTCGCGGGGAGCCAGATCACCAGTCAGGCCGCCCAGTTCCCCCATATCCTCGCCGCCCAGGCGCAGCGCGCGCTGATCTGGTTTCAGGCGCACGGCGTCCATGTCGGCCCGTCCGACTATTCGAAGATCGCCGAGCAGGTGATCGGCGGGGTCGGGCCGGTGACCCATGCGCTGGGCGGGCTGTTCGGCGGGATCACCACGTTCCTCCTGATCGTGATCCTGGGCATCTATTTCGCGCTCGAACCCGACATCTACCGGCGGGGCCTGGCCTGGATGTTCCCGCTCGACACCCGGCCGCACCTCAAGGTCACGCTCCAGCGCATGGGCAAGGCGCTGCGCATGCTGCTGTTCGGGCGGATGATCGGCATGGTGACCGAGGGCGTGGCGACCTGGATTCTGCTGGCGGTCTATGGCGTGCCGATGTCGGCGCTGCTGGGCATCATGACCGGCCTGCTGGTGTTCCTGCCCAATATCGGGGCGCCGCTCTCGGGGCTGATGATGGTTCTGGTCGGCTTTTCGGGCGGAACCGACATGGGGATCTACTGCATCATCGTCTATCTCGTGGTGCAGACGGTCGATGGCAATGTGATCGTGCCGATGGTCGCCAAGAAGACCGCCGACCTCGCCCCGGCGCTGGTGCTGGGCGCGCAGCTGATCTTCGGGGTGCTGTTCGGCATCCTCGGGCTGGCGCTGGCCGATCCGATCGTGGCGATGATCAAGATCGCGCTCGAACGCCAGGCCGAACGCAACGGCAGCAGGGCGCCCCGCGACGAGGCGGACGAAGCCTTCCCCGGCGACGAATTGCCTGACGGCGAATTTCCCGGCCCTGCATGAGCCGCAGCGGAGCGATGACGCCATGAGCGCCAAACGGGTTATCCAGGCCGCCGTGCTCTTCGTGTTTCTGGCAGGGCTCTGGTTCGCCGTCATCACGCTCTTTCCCATGCAGCTCTCGCGCATGGCCTTTGCGCCCACCCATGGCTTCGAGCCTCTCCCCGCGCTGACCGCGCGCAGCTATGCCGATCCCGCGCTGTGGATTGCCCGGCCCGACCGGCCCGGCAACCCCGCGCAATGGCAGCCCCCCGGCGCGCAACGGGCCGACCGGGACACCGCGCCGGGCGAAGCGGCGGTGTTCTTCGTCCATTCCACCACGTTCCTCGGGCGCGATCACTGGAATGCGCCGCTCGACGACATCGATTCGCGCCGCCGTGCCGACCTGCTGGTCGCGGCCACGGCCAGCGCCTTCAACGATGCCGGTCCGGTCTGGGTGCCGCACTACCGGCAGACCGCGCTTGGCGCCTTCCTGACCCATGGCCCCGCGCGCGATCAGGCGATCGATCTGGCCTATGCCGATATCCGCGCGGCCTTCAGCGCCTTCCTTGCCGCGCTGCCCGCAGACCAGCCGATCATTCTGGCCGGACACAGCCAGGGCGCGCTCTATGTCGCCCGGCTGCTGCGCGACAGGGTGCGGGCCACCCCGCTCGCCCGGCGTCTGGTGGCCGCCTATGTCATCGGCTGGCCGGTCTCGGCCCGGCGCGGCCCCCC
>DQVI01000020.1 GCA_015661825.1 Novosphingobium capsulatum | reverse complement strand
GAGCGAGGCAGCCGCCCGCGCCGAACTGGCCCGCGTGCGCCGCGCCATCGACCGCCTGCCCGATGGCCTGCGCTCGGTCCTCCTGCTGCGCGCGGTCGAGGAGATGCCGCAGGCGCAGGTGGCCCAGCTTCTGGACATCAGCGAAAAGGCCGTCGAGACGCGCCTTTCTCGCGCGCGGCAGAAATTGCAGCAGATGGTGAGGGATGACCCCGCCGCGCGCGTATGACCGGACATGCCTGAACAAAGCCCCAAATCCCGACCGCGCCTGTCGCCCCTTCGCCTTGACCGGCGCACGCTGCTGGCCGGGCTGGGCGCCGGAATGGGAGCCGGTCTGGGCGGGGCCTTCCCCGCATGGGCGCAAGGCGGCACGCATGGTGCGATGATGGGGGCGATGATGGGGAAGGCGCCCGCGTGGCAGGGGCCGGACGTGCTTTCGGGCGAACGGATCGAGCTGGCCATCGGGCACACCCCTGTGCGCATCAACGGGCGGATGGGCCATGCGGTCACCGCCAATGGCACGATGCCCGGCCCGCTGATCCGCCTGCGCGAGGGGCAGGATGTGTGCCTGTCGGTGCGCAACACGCTGGGCGAGGATACCTCGGTCCACTGGCACGGGTTGCTCGTGCCGTTCCAGTTCGACGGGGTGCCGGGGATCAGCTTTCCGGGCATCGCGCCCGGCCAGACTTTCGACTATCGCTTCCCCGTCCGGCAGGCCGGGACATACTGGTACCACAGCCACAGCGGCATGCAGGAGGCCATGGGCCTGCTGGGCCCCATCGTGATCGACCCGGCCGGGCCCGAGCCGCAGCCCTATGACCGCGAGCATGTGATCATGCTCTCGGACTGGAGCCCCGTTCACCCCCATGTCCTGCTCAAGCGGCTCAAGCAGATGGGTGGCTATCACAATTTCCAGAAGCAGACGCTCGCCGGGTTGCTGGCCGGGCGCGACCAGCCTTTGTCCGAGCGGCTCGCATGGGGCCGGATGCGCATGGACCCGACCGACATCGCCGATGTCACCGGCTCGGCCTATACGTTCCTGATCAACGGACACGACACGGACGCGAACTGGACCGGGCTGTTCACGCCGGGCGAGCGGGTGCGCCTGCGTTTCATCAATGCCTCGGCGATGACCCATTTCAACGTGCGCCTGCCCGGCCTGCCGATGCGGGTGATCCAGGCCGACGGGCAGGATGTCGAGCCGGTCGAGACCGACGAATTCCAGATCGCCATTGCCGAAACCTATGACGTGATCGTCTGTCCGGCGAAAGCCGAGCCGGTCGCGATCATCGCCGAGGCGCTCGACCGCTCGGGCCTGTGCCGCGCGACGCTCGCCCCGCAGGCGGGCATGGTCGCCCCGCTGGTGCCCTTGCGCAAGCGCCCGCTGCTGACCATGCGCGATATGGGCATGGACATGAGCGGGATGGACATGGGGGGCATGGACATGGAGGGCGGCACGCTCGACCTTTCGGCTCCATCAGACGCCCCGCCTTCCGGGCACGCGCATCATGGCGCGATGACCATGAAAATGCGCGACAAGTCGCTGGCGGCCCCCTCGATCCGCATGGGGCCTGGCGTGGCGACCATCGCGCCCGCGCCGATTGACCGTCTGGCCGACCGCCCGACCGGGCTCGAACAGGTCGATCACCGGGTGTTGACCTATGCGGACCTCCGGGCGCTGGTCCCCTCGGAAGACCGCCGCGCGCCCACGCGCCACCTCGACCTTCACCTGACCGCCAACATGGAACGCTACATGTGGGGCTTTGACGGCGTGAAGCTGAGCGAGAACCCCGATCCGATCCCGTTCCGCCATGGCGAGCGCGTGCGCGTGACGCTGATCAACGACACGATGATGCCCCACCCGATCCACCTCCACGGCCATTTCTTCGAACTGGTCAACGGGGCGGGCGACAAGGCGCCGCGCAAGCACACGGTCAATGTCCTGCCCGGCGGCAAGGTCCGTTTCGATCTGACCGCCAGCGCGCTGGGCGACTGGGCCTTTCACTGTCACGTCCTGCTGCACATGCACACCGGCATGTTCCGCGTGGTGACCGTGCGCGCCGGGGAGAACGCGGCATGAGCATGCGTCTTTTCGCAGCCGTGCTGGTCGCCATGGCCGGCACGGCAGGCCCGGCCCTGGCCCAAATGGCCGATATGCCATCTGGACATCACCACCATGCCGCGCCCGATCCTGCGCCGGTTTCTTCGCCAGACGCGGAGGCCTCGCCCCCGCCGATCCCCACCGATCACGCCGCCGATGCTTATTTTGACCCGGCGGTCATGGCCCGCGCGCGCAAGGCCACGATCCACGATGCGGGCGGCATGCCGTTCTCGATGCTGCTGGTCGATCAGGCCGAATGGCGCCCCGGAACCGGCAAGAATCCGCAGGGTTATGCCTGGAACGCCAAGGGCTGGTGGGGTGGCGACGTGAATCGCCTCGCCATCGAATCCGAGGGTGAGGGCCTCGCGGGCGAGAAGGCCGAGCGGGCCGAAATTCAGGTCGGCTGGCTCCACGCGCTCGATCCCTGGTTCAACGTGCGGGCCGGTGTGCGCCAGGATCTGGGGCGGGGCCCCCATCGCACCCATGCCGCGCTGACCATCGAGGGGATCACGCCCTACTGGTTCGATGTCGAAGGCTCGCTGTTCATCTCGAACAAGGGCGAGGTGACCGCGCGGCTGGAAGGCAGCTATGACCAGCGGATCACCCAGCGCCTGATCCTCCAGCCGCGCGCCGAGCTGGATTTTTCAGCACAGGACATGCCCGAGCTGCGCACCGGGGCCGGGCTGGGCCGGGCCGAACTGGGCCTGCGCCTGCGCTACGAGCTCGCCCGCGAGTTTGCGCCCTATGTCGGGGTGAACTGGGAAACGCGCGGGGGGGCTTCGGCCCGGCTGATGCGCGCCTCGGGCGATGATCCGACCGCCTTGCGGGCAGTTGCAGGCGTCAGGTTCTGGTTCTGAGCGTGGTTCCGGGCGTGTCGAAGCGGGACGTAAAACATTGCAAAGCGCGCGGCCAAACGCTCGTAATCGCCACGCGCCTTGGTAAGGGGTGAAAATAGCCGCAATGGGCGGCGTTGAAGGGCAATCGTGCGCATAGCGATACTGGAAGACGACGTGGCACTCGCCAGCCTCGTCGAGATGACTTTGGCCGAGGCGGGCCACACCTGCGACGTCTATGGCGATGGCCAGTTGATGACCCGTGCGCTCCATCGCACGACGTATGATCTCCTCATCCTCGACTGGAACGTGCCGGGGCTTTCGGGGCTGGAGGTGATCGCCTGGATCAAGGCGAACCTCGATCTTGCGCCCCCTGCGCTCATGCTCACCAGCCGTTCGGCCGAGGAAGACATCGTGGCCGGCCTTCAGGGCGGGGCCGACGACTATGTGATCAAGCCGGTCGCGCCGGCCGTGCTCAAGGCGCGCGTCGATGCGCTGGGCCGCCGCGCCTATCCTTCGGCTGCGCCCGGCCTCGAAACCTATGGCCCCTATCGCTTCGACACCCGCGCCGAGACGGTCGAACTGGCGGGCAAGCCGGTGTCGGTGACGGCCAAGGAATTCGCGCTGGCGCTGCTGCTGTTCCGCAACCTGCACCGCGCGCTGGCGCGGGCCTATATTTTCGAGGCACTGTGGGGCCGCAATCCCGACTTGCCGAGCCGCACGCTTGATGCGCATATTTCCAACATCCGCACCAAGCTCAACCTGCGGCCCGAAAACGGGTTCAAGCTGGTCCCGATCTATGCCTATGGCTATCGTCTTGAAGCACTCGATTCCTGAACGCCGCCAAGGGTTCTGGCCCCGGCTTTGTTCCGGCCTTGCGCCAGCCATGCTGCTGTGCGGGGTGGGGATGGCCGGGGTGGTGCAGGCTGCTCCAGTCGGGGTGCCGGTGGCGGCCTCGGTGCCGGGCCCTGCCGCACAGGCGTCCGCGTCCACACCCGCGCTCGTGCCCTATACCGTCCGGCCCGGTGACAATCTTTTCCGCCTCGCATCGCGCTATCTGATCCGGGCCGACGATTATCGCGTGGTCCAGAAGCTCAATCACGTCGCCGATCCGTTGCGCCTGCCGGTGGGCATGACCCTGCTGTTCCCGCGCGAATTGCTGCGCCACGAACCCGTGCGCGCCATCGTCCAGAGCAGCCGGGGCACGGTCACCATTGATGGGCGGCCCGCCGGGGTCGGCGCCGTGGTCGACGAAGGCATGCTGGTGACCACCGGCGACAAGTCGTTCGTCACGCTGGTCCTGCCCGATGCGACGAGCATCGCCTTGCCCTCGCAATCGGCCGTGCGGGTCCAGCGCATGCGCCGGGTCGTGCTCGATACCCATGTCGAGCGGCTGTTTTCCATCGAATATGGCCATGCCACCGCGCATGTCACCCCGATGACCGATCCGCGCAGCACGTTCCAGTTCGCCACTCCCGGCGCGGTTACGTCGGTGCGCGGCACCCGGTTCCGCATGGCCTACGACAAGTCGGACGGGCTGGCGACGAGCGAGGTTCTCGAAGGCAAGGTCGGCTTCGATGTCGAGGATCATGCCGCGCAGAGCCTGCCTGCCGGGTATGGCTCGACCAGTCGGCTCGACCATCCGGTCGAACTGCTCGATCCGCCCGGCTGGCACGATGCGGGCGCGGTTCAGGACGGGCAGGGGCTTCATTTCGCCTGGGCGCCGATGGCGGGCGCACGGGCCTATCACGTTCAGATTGCCGCCGATGAGGCCTTCGTCAGGGTGCTCGACGAGACGGTGACCAGCCAGAGCGAGGCGGACCTCGGCCCCCAGCCCAACGGCGCCTATTTCGCGCGGGTCACCGCCATCGACGGCAATGGCCTCGAAGGGCGACCGGCGGTGCAGGGCTTTTCGCGCGACCGCATCGGCCTGCGCCTGTGGACCGAAACCGACTGGGCCCCGACCACGGCGGGGCCTTCCGTGCAGCATACCCGCTTCCGCTGGCAGGTCGATGATCCGCGCGGGGTGCGCTATCGCTTCCAGCTTGTCCGCAAGGGCAAGGAGGGCCGCCCGCTGCTCGACCGCGACGGGCTGACGATCCCGATGGTCGAAGGCTATGCGCTGCCTTCGGGCCGCTATCGCTGGCGGGTGATGGTCGAGCGGGCAGGTCAGGCAAGTCAAGCAAGTCAGGCAGGGGGGGCCTGGTCGGCCTATGAAGAACTGAGGATCAAGGGCGGCGGCTGGTGAGGTTCGGCCCCTCCGTGCGTCTGCGGAGCCAGTGGTGGGCGATTGCGCTTTTGGCGAGCCTGCTGGTGATCGTCCTGACGGTCGACCGCACTTTGCTGCGGCTCGACAATGCGGTCTATGATCATCTGCTCCAGATCACCCCGGCGGGGTTGTCGCCGGGGCGTTCTGCTGCGTCTTCCTCATCCTCGCCCTCGTCCCCGATGCTGGTCGGCCTTGACGACGAGAGCATCGAGCGGCTGGGGCGCTGGCCGTGGAGCCGGTCGGTCCATGCCGCCCTGATCGAGCGCCTGCAACAGGCCGGTGCCCGCGCGATTGCCTATGATGTCCTGTTCACCGAGCCGGGCGACCCGGATGACGACGCGCGCCTTGCGGCCGCGCTCGGCAGGGCGAGTGCCGGGGGGACGCCGGTGTTCCTGCCGATGTTGCGCGCTTCGGGCGATGGGGCCGGGGCCATGCCGATCATGCCCTTGCGCGCGGCAGCGGCGGGTGTGGGCTATGCCACGGTCGAGCCCGATGCCGATGGCGTCGTCCGTTCGGCAACGATCCTCCTGCCGCGACAGGGGGCAGGCGCCGCGGTTTCGGCAGGGGAGGCGCCCGATCGCCACCTCATGGCGCTGCTTGCCCGTTCGCAGGGCAATGCCGATGTGCGCGCCCGGACCGACAGGCCCGGCGCCCGGCGCATTCCGTTCGCGCAGGGGGGGCCTGATCATCCCGCAGTGTCTGCCGCGGCCGTTCTGGCGGGCGAGGTGCCCCCCGAATTGCTGCGCGGGCGCGTGGTTCTGGTCGGGGCCACGGCGACGGGCCTTGCCAGTCGCTATCCGGTTCCCGGCGGGCCGGTCGTGTCCGGTCTCGAAATCGAGGCGGGGCTCTATCAGGCGCTGGTGAGCGGACACATGATCAGTCAGGCCGGGCTGGCGGCCAGTCTGGCCCTGGCGCTGGTGCCGCTCTGGCTCCTGATGGGCGCACTCGGGCCATGGCGGCCCTTTCCGGCTCTGGCGGTCTTCACGCTGGCGGTGGGGCTGGTGCTGGTGATCAGCGCGCTCGGGCTGATGGTCTGCCATGTGTGGTTGCCGCCCGGCGCGGCGCTGGCCGGGCTGGCGGTCGCCTATCCGCTGTGGGGCTGGCGCCAGTTGGCGGTGACCGAACAGTTCCTGCGCGGCGAATTGCAGCGGCTCGATGCCGAGCCTGCCTTGCTGCCACGCGCCGCGCGGGATGATGCGGCCCGTTCGCGCGGGGTGGGCTGCACGCTCACGCTGATGCAGGCGGCCATCGCGCGCAATCGCGAGATGCGCCATTTCGTGGCCGACCGGCTCGACCAGTTGCCCGATCCGACGCTGGTGGCCGGGCTCGATGGCGGCATAGTCATGGCCAATGCGGCGGCCCAGCGGCTGTTTGCGGGCATGGGCATCAACCTCGATACCGGGCCAATCGATACCGGGGCAATCGATACCGAGCCGATGCTGCCCGTTGATGCCCTTCCCGATGTGCAGGCGCTGCTGTCCTGTTTCCGGCGCAGCGGCAGTGGCGAGGCGATTGCGTTCCCGCCCGAGGGGCCGGGGCCCCATACGCTGGAAGTCCAGCGCGATCAGGCGCATTTCTTCCTGCTGGGCATGGCCGGGCAGACATCGGCAGAGGGCGCGCATGCGGGCTGGGTGATCCGTCTGGTCGACATCAGCGAGGCCAAGGCCGTCCAGCGCCAGCGTGACGATGTCGTGCAATTGCTCACCCACGACATGCGCTCGCCCCAGGCCTCGATCCTGGCGGTGCTGGAAACGGCGGCGAGCGGCCATATCCACCCGCTCGAACGCGAGGCGATCCGGCTCTATGCCGAGCGCACCTTGCGGCTGGCCGATGGCTTCGTCCAGCTCGCCCGTGCCGAAAACCTCGACTACCGGCTGGAGGAGATCGGCCTGCCGGACATGCTGATCGATGCCATCGACGACCTCTGGCCGCAATCGCGCGCCAAGGCGATCCAGATCGTCACCGCCGGAGATATGGCGGGGGATGAGCCGATGGTGGTGCTGGGCGAGCGGTCGCTGCTTACCCGCGCGCTGGCCAATGTGATCGGCAATGCGATCAAGTACAGCCCGGAAAACACCACGATCACCTGCACGCTCACGCGCGACACCCATGTCGATGGCAGCATCTGGGGCCGGGTGATCATCGCGGACGAGGGCGTGGGCATGGACGAGGACTTGCGCGCGCGGATGTTCGAGCGGTTCCATCGGGGCCCGGTCGGGCTGGGCCCCAAGACGGGCGGGGCGGGCCTGGGCCTGAGCTTCGTTCACACGGTCATGGTGCGCCACCATGGCACGATTGCCTGCCGCAGCACCCCCGGACAGGGCACGGCCTTTGAATTGAGCCTGCCGCTGCTGGCTTTCCGCTGATGATCTTGCCCTGAAAGGTACTGGCTCAAAAAGGAAATGGCCCAAAAAGGAAATGCCAGAGCGCCGCGCGGTAAGGCCGCCGATGCTCTGGCATGTCCAGCATCCGGTGCGGCGATCCCGTCAGGAAGACGTGGATGGAGCCCTGCCGGTTCGCCAGTCCGGGCGCGGGGTTAAAGCGCCTGGACCCACGGATGCTTGTCTCGTCATGCGGCGCGAACCCTCTGGCCCGGCGCGCTCAATTCCGTTCGACCGCTCAACTGCGGGTGATCAGCCAGTTCAGGCCGATGGCGAAACCGACCATCGTGCCCCAAAGCCCGCTGTTGCAGGCCAGTATCCAGCCCAGGTTGACCCGCCGCGTCTTCTGTCCGAAAGATTCCCTTTCGGGCAATTGCCAGACAGATACACTCGCAGACGAACCGGACTTGGTGAACAAAGGCCAAAACCCACGCGTTGAACCGGGCTGAGCCATGGCACATCGCGTGGGAAAGCGCGTGTAAAGGAATGTCAATTCCGGAGGATTTTCCGGCAAGGAACTGTCTGGCGTCAAGGCCCGGATCGGGTCGGGATCAGGCCAGCAGGCCATCTATTCTTTGCGCGAGCGACACGTCGTAGGCGGTGATTCCCCCCGCGTCGTGCGTGGTCAGCCAGATGTCGATCCGGTTGTAGACATTGGTCCATTCCGGGTGATGGTTCATGGCCTGCGCGGCAAAGGCCACGCGCATCATGAAGGCCATGGCGGCGGGAAAATCGGCCAGGGCCACGCGCCGGTGCAGCGCGCGGCGCTCCAGATCGTGGGTCCATTCGGGCAGGGTGGCGAGGGCCTCGCCGATTTCGGCATCGCTCAGGGTCACGATCATGACAGGTCTCCGCAAGCAGCATGGCCATCGAGCGCGCGGACCAGCGCATCGAGCGTGCCCGGTTCGAGCCAGGAATGCCCGGCATCGGGGATCAGGCGGAAATCGGCGCGCGGCCAGGCCTTGGCAAGGGCAAAGGCGGTGCGGGCCGGGCAGACCATGTCGTAGCGCCCCTGAACGATCGTGCCCGGAATGGCGGCGAGCGAACCGCAATTGCGCAGCAACTGGTCGGGCTCCAGCCAGGAATCGTGGGTGAAGAAGTGGTTCTCGATCCGCGCGAAGGCGAGCGCGAAATGGGCATCGGCAAAGCCGGTCTTGTCGAGCGGCTGGGGCAGGAGGTTGGACGTGCGCCCCTCCCACAGGGACCAGGCCTGGGCGGCGGTCAGGCGCTCGGCTTCGTCCTCGCCGGTCAGGCGGCGGCGATAGGCGCCGCGCAAGTCGCCGCGTTCTTCAGGCGGGATCGGGGCGATGAAATCCTCCCAGTAATCGGGGAAGACCTCGCTGGCGCCGTGCTGGTAATACCAGTCCACTTCGGCGCGCGTGGCGGTGAAGATGCCGCGCAGGACCATCGCGCGCACCCGTTCGGGGTGGCTCTGGGCATAGGCGAGCGCGAGGGTCGATCCCCACGAGCCGCCACAGACCAGCCAGCGCTCGAACCCGGCCATTTCGCGCAAGGCTTCCATGTCGGCGACAAGGTGCCATGTCGTATTGGCTTCCAGCCCGGCATAGGGCGTCGACTTGCCGCAGCCGCGCTGGTCGAACAGCAGCACGTCGTAGCGGGCGGGATCGAACATCTGGCGATGGCGCGGCGAAATGCCGCCGCCCGGCCCACCATGGAGAAAGACCGCCGGAATGCCGCCGGGCGTGCCGCAGCGTTCATAGGCGATCACATGGCCATCGCCCACGGCAAGCGTGCCGGTGGCATAAGGTTCGATGGGCGGATAGAGCGTGCGCAAGTCAGTCATCGCGCCAAGCCTGTGCGGCACTGGTTGGCCGTGTCAAGCACATCGCCGCTGCCCTTATCCGTCATTCCCGCTTGCGCGGGAATGACGAAGGGTCTTCTTGTCAAAGGCGGCGCGGGATCAGCGCGGGGGGCTCTTCGGGCCGGGCGGCGAGGATCGTTTCGATCACACCGTGATCGGGCGCGCGGGCGCAGACCGGGTCGGTCGCCGCCGCGTCTCCGGCCAGCAGCAGGGCCTGACAGCGGCAACCGCCCCAGTCGATCTCGCGCTGGTCGCACGAGCGACAGGGCGCGGGCATCCAGTCGGTGCCGCGAAAGCGGTTGAAGGCCGGATCGGCGCGCCAGATTTCGGCCAGGCTGACCTCGCGCACCGAGGCAAAGCGCAGGCCCGGAATGGTCTGCGCGGCGTGGCACGGCAGGACTTCGCCCGAAGGCAGAAGATGCAAAAAGCGGTTGCCCCAGCCGCCCATGCAGGCCTTGGGCTGGCTGGCATGATAATCGGGCACCACGTAATCGATGGCGATGCGCGAGCCCAGCCGCGCGCGGGCGGCTTCGACAAGGGCGGTTGCTGTTTCGAGCTCCTCGCGCGTGGGCAGCAGCGCGTCGCGGTTGCGCAAGGCCCAGCCATAATACTGGGTATGGGCGATCTCGATGCGGTCGGAGCCCAGTTCCTCGCCCAGCGCGAGCATGGCGGGCAGGCTGGCGATGTTCTGGCGGTGGAGCACGAAATTGGTGGTGAGCGAAAGCCCCGCCTCGCGGATGCGCCGCGCGGCCTCCAGCTTTTTGGCGTGGCCCCCGCGATAGCCGCCGAAATGGTCGCCCATGACTGGCTCTGCTTCCTGAAACGAGAGCTGGATATGGTCGATCCCGGCTTCGAGCAGGGCGGCCATGGCCTTGTCGTCGAGCAGGACGCCCGAGGTGATCAGGTTGGTATAGAGCCCGCGCTGGGCCGCGCGCGCGACGATCTCGACCAGATCGCGCCGGGCCATCGGCTCGCCCCCGGTCAGGTGAAGCTGGAGCACGCCGATCTTGGCGGCCTGGTCGATCACGCCGAACCATTCCTGTGTGGTCAGCTCCTGCGCGGGGCGGACCATCTCGACCGGGTTGGCGCAATAGGCGCATTGCAGCGGGCAGCGGTGGGTCAGCTCGGCGATCAGGCCCATCGGGGGCGCGAGAGGCGCGCTCACAGTTCGAGCGCTCCGCGCGCGGCCAGATCGGACAGGATCGTCGTGGTGTCGGCTTGAACGGTCGCCAGCGGGGCGTCGAAGCGGCTGGCCAGATTTTCGGCCATCTGCGCAATCGAGCGCTGGCCGTCGATCAGCTGGAGGATCTCGGCGGCGATGGGATCGGGCACGAAGGCCTTTTCCGGCGCCAGCAGAACCCAGTGCCCGCGCGCCTCGTCAAAGCGCAGCTTCACGCCCCGGCGGAAGCGGGGGACGGCATCTTCTGCGGGGGCGTTTTCGCTCATGCGGAGGCCTGTTCGCTCGTGCGCGCGTCTTCGGGCACGAAGCAGCCGGGCGGCACGAAACCGGGGGCGACATAGGCATAGTAGAGCCCGTCGAGCTGGCTCCACAGCACGTCGCACTTGAAGCGCAGCGCGGCGAGCACGGCCTGCTGCTTTTCCACGGTGTCGGCGTGCTGCTTGACATAGGCGAGGGCGAAATCGCTGTCCTGCGGGGCCTGCGTCAGGCGCGGGGTGAAATAGGCCAGTGTGTCCGGGCCGATCCAGTCATAGTTGGCGAGCATGCCCGAGACGCGTTCGGCGATGATCCTGGGCGAGAACAGCTCGGTCAGCGACGAGGCGACGGATTCGAGCAGCGAGCGATCGCGCACGAAGTGGACATAGGCATCGACCGCAAAGCGTGTCTCGGGCAGGATCTGGTCGGCGGCCACGACCATCTCGCGCGACAGGCCCACGCCTTCGGCCAGCTTGATCCAGCGTTCGATCCCGCCGGTGTCGGTGCTGCCGTCGGGGTGGACGCGGCCATCGTGGTCCTCGATCCGGCGGCGCCATTCGCGGCGCAGCTCGCCGCTCTCGAAGCGGGCCATCAGGATGCTGTCCTTGATGGGAATGGCGGCCTGATACCAGTAGCGGTTGAGCGCCCAGGCCTGAACCTGCCCGCGCGTCAGCTTGCCGTCGTGCAGCAGGCGGTGGAACGGGTGGTGGATGTGATAGCGCGCGGCCCCGATGGCGCGCAGCGCCGCTTCGAGGTCTTCGGGCGAGAGCAGGGCCGGAACAGCAGGAGCAGCAGTCATAGGGTTATCCTCATGCCATCATGGCAGATGGTCCAGCCCGCCTGTTCTGCCTGCGCGCGCTCGGGGCTGTCGGCCAGAAGCACCGGGTTGGTGTTGTTGATGTGGATGAAGCAGCGCTGGCCGATGGTCGCGCCCGCCAGCGTCGCGATGGCCCCTTGCGGGCCCGACATGCTCATGTGGCCCATGCGCTGGCCGGTCTTGGCGCCCACGCCTGCGCGGACCATCTCGTCGTCGGCCCACAAGGTGCCGTCGAACAGGAGGACATCGGCGCCCTCGATCCGGGCGAGCAGGTCGTCGGTCATTGCCGCGCAACCGGGGATGTAGAACAGGCGGCGGGTGCCATCGGTGAGCATCGCGGCCACGGTCGTCTCGTCGGCGACGAGGGGCTGCATGCCGCTGCCCTGTTCCATGTAGAGCGGCACTTTGCCGGGCACGGCGAAAAGTTCGAGGGTCAGCCCCCCGGCCAGTTCCACCGGGGTTCCCAGCGTGAGCGGGCGCCGCTCGACACAATCGCGGGCGAGCACCTCGAACACCGGATTGGCATCGAGAATGCCCAGGATGCGCGCCGTGGCGTGAATGGTGAAGGGCTCGCGCTCGCGCAGGGTCAGCAGCCCGGCAATCGCGTCGACATCGCCGCCGGTCAGGATCACGCCCCGGATCGGGGTCGAGCGCAGGCCGGTCTTGGGATGAAGCTCGGGCGTGGCATTGAGCTGCTCGCGCAAGTCGGGCGAGGCATTGAGAAGGTACCAGTCCTCCCCGTTGCCGCTGACCGCGAGGCTGGCCTGGGTGCGGGCCGCGGCGGCCGGATCACCGCTGCGCGCGCGGTTGCAGCCCGGCGCGTTCGAATTCCACTGGGGAAAGCCGCCGCCTGCGGCAGCCCCCAGGACAATGGCGTACAAAGGTTTGGTCTCCAGCCAGAAAGGGGGCTCGGTTCAGCGCAAGTCGCCAGCCTGTGACGGGCTCACCCTGTGGTCAGCGGGCCGTCAGGCGCGGCGATCTGGGCTGAACCGAGCGGACCTGCATGTCCTGTTCACGCAGGCGCGCGCGGACATGCAGGTCTGTATGGCTGCTCAGGCCTTGATCACTGCGCAAGCGTAGCAGTTGATTTCGGCGCCCAGAGCGACTTCGACGATCTTGGGGGTGTTCCAGGCCATGATCTGTTCCATCTTTTGTTGCCGGCCGCCTGTGCGACCAAGGCCTGTCCTATGCCCGGGCGGGCTTTGATGGCAAGCCATTTCAGCCGCCTTTCCGCCGTCTTTGGCCCAAAGAACGAGAGACCTTCGGTAATGTGCATATTTTGACACAAGACCTTGCGCCGCTGTGTCGATTGCTGCCCGTAAAATTGCCTATAATTTCATTTATGACATTGAATAAGTGTTATTTTCTTGAGGTTGTCCGAAAGGCTTTGCGCGCCGCTCCATTGGCGGCATTGATAGGGCAAGGTTCCGCACAATGCCCCGCATGGGGTGGGTCGGACCAAGAGAGGATCAAAGGCAAAGACCATGCTTCAGGTACCCACGCACCCCGACGATTTCGAGCCGCGTGCCGTCCGTCCGACCCGCTGGTACGGACACCTCTATGTCCAGGTGCTCATCGCCATTGCCGCCGGTGTCCTGATCGGCCATTTCGCGCCCGCCACGGGCGAGGCGCTCAAGCCGCTGGGCGATGCTTTCGTCAAGCTGGTCAAGATGGTCATCGCGCCGGTCATCTTCCTGACCATCGTGAGCGGGATCGCCGGGATGCGCGATCTGGCCTCGGTGGGCCGCGTGGCGGCCAAGGCCTTTGCCTATTTCCTTTTCTTCTCCACCCTTGCGCTGATCGTCGGGCTGATCGTGGCCAATGTCGTGCGTCCCGGCGCCGGGCTCAACATCGATCCGGCCTCGCTCGATACCGCCAAGGTCGCCGAATATGCCGCCAAGGCCCACGAGACGACCATCACCGGTTTCCTCACCGCGATGATCCCCGATACGTTCCTGTCCGCGTTCACCCAGGCCAATGTGCTTCAGGTGCTGGTCGTGGCGATCCTGTTCGGGGTTGCGCTTTCGACCACGGGTATGCGGGGCGCGCGCGTGCTGGATGTCGTCGACGACATCGCCGTAGTCTTCTTCCGCCTCGTGGCCATCGTCATGAAGGTTGCTCCCATCGGCGCCTTCGGGGCCATGGCCTTCACCGTGGGCAAGTACGGGCTGGGCAGCCTGGTCAATCTGGCGCAACTGGTGGCGACGTTCTACCTGACCTCGGCGCTGTTCGTGGTGGTCGTGCTGGGCGTGGTGGCGCGCCTGTGCGGGTTTTCGATCCTGCGCCTGATCGCCTATCTCAAGACCGAACTGCTGATGGTGCTGGGCACGTCTTCGTCGGAAAGCGCGCTGCCCGCGCTGATCGAGAAGATGGAGCGCGCCGGTTGCCCCAAGAGCGTGGTCGGGCTGGTCGTGCCCACCGGCTACAGCTTCAACCTCGATGGCACCAATATCTACATGACGCTGGCCTCGCTGTTCATCGCCCAGGCCTGCAACGTACACCTCACGTTCGGGCAGCAGGCCATGCTGCTGGGTGTTGCCATGCTCTCGTCCAAGGGGGCGGCGGGTGTTACCGGCGCGGGTTTCATCACGCTGGCCGCCACGCTTTCGATCGTGCCCACCGTTCCGGTGGCGGGCATGGCGCTGATCCTGGGGGTCGACCGCTTCATGTCCGAATGCCGCAGCCTGACCAATTTCATCGGCAATGCGGTGGCGACCGTGGTGGTCTCGCGCTGGGAAGGCACGCTTGATCGCGGTGCGCTCGACGCGGCCCTCGCCAACCGGGGCGAGCCTGCCACCCAGGCCGCCTGAGCCCGGACACAGCACCTAGACATTACCAGTTCAGGCGCCAAAGGCGCCGACCCGGAGAGGAAATCCATGCGTGCCAATCCCTCGCGCCTGCGGGCAGCACCGCTGTCGCGCACCCTTTTGAGCGGCCTGCTGGCGGCACAAGCGGCCCCGGCCCTGGCCGCAGAGGCCGGGGCGGCGCAAAACAGCGCCCCGGCACATTACCCCGTTGCTTCCAATGGCGAGGCGGGCGCGGTCAATGGCTATGCGCTGTCGCGCTGGGCCGAAGACTGGAGCGCGATGCGCGATCCTGCACGGCGCGACGATCCGCTCGACCGGCTCAAGGCCCTGCCGATCACCGCCGATGGCCAGATCTACGTGACGTTCTCGGGCGAATTGCGCCTGCGCGTCAACCACACCACCAACCCCAACTTGCGCGATGCGCGCGCCCAGCGGCAGGACATCGACCGCCTGATGGGGGGCGCGGACCTTCATGTGGGCTCGCATTTCCGCTTCTATGGCGAACTGGGCCATGCCGGGCTGGGCGGAGTCGAACTGGGCGTGCCCTCGGGCTACTGGCGCAACAAGATGATCGTGCTGCAATCCTTTGCCGAGGCGAGCGACCGGATCGCGGGCCTCGACGTAGGCGTGCGCTATGGCCGGCAGGAATTCACCGACGGGCCCAACCTGCTGGTTTCCCAGCGCGACAACAACACCATCCACTACACGCTCAATGGCTGGCGGGCCTGGGCGCGCGGGGCCACGCACCGGGTCGACGTGTTCGATTTCAAGCCGACGGCGGTGGGCTCCGAGGGTACGGGCGACGACGTGAGCGATCCCCAGCGCCGGTTTTCGGGGGTCACCGTGGGCAATGTCCTGCCTTCGGGCTTTCTGGGAGGCTCGAAGCTCACTCTCGACGGGTTCTTCTGGCGCCGCCGCAATCTGGTGGGCACCTGGGGTGGGCGGATCGGCCCGGCCACGCGCTTTTATGGCGGGTTTGCGCTGCGCGGCGATGTTGGGCGCGTCACGCTCGACTGGTCGGCCAATCACCAGTGGGGCCACTACATGGACCAGGGGATCGATGCCTGGCAGGTGTTCCTCGCGCAGTCGGTGCGTCTGGGGCACAGCAAGGACGCGCCGGCCATCGGCTTGCAGGCCGACTATGCCAGCGGCGGGGGCGGCTATGGCCAGGGCAAGCTGCGCGACGCGTTCTCGCCTTTCGGCAACAACGTCTATTTCAGCTACCAGCTTTACCTGACGCCGACCAACCTCGTCGCGCTGGCGCCCACCTTCGCGTTTTCGCCGGCCCGCCATGTCCGGGTGAATGCCGAATACCAGCTGGCATGGCGCGACAACGTGACCGACGCGGTCTATCGCGCCAATGGCCAGCCCTTTGCCGGAACCCGGAATTTTCACGCGCGGCGGATCGCCAATTCGACGCGCGGGCAGATCGTCTGGCAGGTTTCGCCGCGGGTCACCCTGACCGGGCGCTACGAGCATCTGGCGGCGGGCCCGGCGCTCACCATGGCGGGGTACAAGAGTTCGGACTACATGTCGGGCTGGGCCAGCCTGCGGTTCTGAACGGGAGGTACGGGGATCAGCCTTCCTGCCGCAGGCTCGTCAGGTCGATCCCGTGCTTGTGAACCTTGTAGTAGAACGTCTTGCGCGGCAGGCCGAGCGCGCGGATCGCCACCCCGATCTCGCCGCCCGAGGCCCTGATCGCGGCCACGATGGTCTCGCGCTCGAAGGCGTCGACGCGCTCGCCCAGCGTCTCTCCCGAGCCGGGGGCAGGTTGTCCCGAGAACCCCTGCGGGGCCGCATCGGCAAGGCCGAGCACGAACCGGTCGGCGAAATGGGCCAGTTCGCGCACGTTGCCGGGCCAGTCGTGGCGTATCAGGTGGTCACGCACGGTGCCTGTCATCACCGGCATCGGGCGCCGCATGCGGGTGGCGGCGGCATCGGCCAGATGGGCAAAAAGGGCTGGAATGTCCTCGCGCCGCTCGCGCAAGGGGGGCATCACCAGCCGCAGCGCGGCGATCCGGTAGAACAGCGCGGGCGCGATCCTGAGGGCCGGATCGCCCGGAACGGTGCCGCCGGTCGCCACGATCCGGCATTCGAGCGGCAGCGGTTCGCGCAGCGATGGCGCGCGCAGCACGCGCTCCTCGGCCAGCGGAACGAGCCGGGCCTGCAAGGTCGCCGGGGCCAGGTCGATGTCGTCGAGCAGCAGCGTGCCACGCCGCGCGGTCGTCACGCTGGCGTCGCCATGGGGGGCGAACAGCGCGTCCTGCAACGGATCGGGCAGGGCCGCGCAAGGCACCCCGAGCAGGCGATGGCGCGCGCGCTTGCCCGCGCGGTGGACGAGCCGGGCGAACAGGTCCTTGCCGGTTCCCGTCTCGCCTTCGATGAACAGGTCCATGTCGGCCTGCGCAAGGACCGGGATCATCGCGCGCAAGCGGCGGATCGCCGGAGACTGGCCGATCAGCGCGGAAGCCTCGCCCCCGGCGCCGGATCCGGCATTCCCTTCGAGCAGGCGCCGGTTTTCGAGCGCCAGCGCGCGCGCCGTGGCGGCCCGTTCGGCGGCGGCCAGCAGGCTTTCGGGGGCAAACGGCTTGGTCAGGAAATCCCACGCACCGTCCTTGAGCGCATCGACCGCCATCGCCACGTCGCCATGGCCGGTCACCAGAATGACCGGAAGCGCGGGATCGCGCTGGCGCAGCGTGCGCAGGAGTTCGATCCCCGACGTGCCGGGCAGGCGCACGTCGCTGATCACGATCCCCGGCCAGTCCGGCCCGATCCGGGCGAGCGCGGCATCGGCCGTGGTGAACAGGCTGACGGCATAGCCCGACAGGGTGAGCAATTGCGCCATCGAGGCGGCCAGATCGCCATCATCTTCGACGAGCGCGAGCGCGTGAGCGGGGGAAGCGGTATCGGGGGTCATCGTGTCATCATGGTCTGGCGCGGGGCAGGGTGACGGCAAATGTGGCGCCGCCCCGGCCCGGACGCAGTTGCAGGGTGCCGCCCAGTTCCTCGACGATATCGCGCGCGATCACTAGCCCCAGCCCCAGTCCCGCCGGGCGGGTCGTAGCAAAGGGGGTGAACAGGCGCTCGGCCAGATCGGGCGCGATGCCCGGTCCGTTGTCGGCGATCAGGATGGTCACCATGTCGCCGTGCTCGGTGAGGGTGAGGGTGAGCACGGGATCGGGGCTGCCCTCCATGGCTTCGAGCGCATTGCGCATGAGGTTGACCAGCACCTGTTCGAAGCGCACGCGCTCGCCCTGAACATGCAGGCCGGGCGGAACGGGCGGGCATACGAAGGTTACCGGCGCGAGCCGTTCCTTGAGCAGAAGGCAGGCCCCGTCGATGATCTCGGCCATCGCCACCGGGCCGCTGCCGCCCCGGCCCTTGCGGGCAAAGTTGCGCAACTGGGCGGTGACCGTGCCGATGCGGTCGGCCAGTCCGTCGATTGCGACGAGCGTCTGGGCCGCCTGCGCGGTCTCTCCGCGGTCGAGGAGCAGGCGCGCGGCCATGGCATGGGTGCGGATCGCGGCCACCGGCTGGGCGGTCTCGTGGGCGACCCCGGCGGTGATCTGGCCCAGCGTGGCGAGGCGGTTGGCCTGGCGCAGGGTTTCGCGCAAGGTTTCCGCGCGCTCCTCGGCGGCCATGCGCTCGGCCATCTCGCGGCCCATGGCGGCGGTGCGCTCGGCAACGGCATCTTCGAGCTGGCGGGTGCGCTCGGCGCGG
>DQVI01000094.1 GCA_015661825.1 Novosphingobium capsulatum | reverse complement strand
GGCCGCGCTGGCGCCGCAGGGGTGGGCGCTGGCACCGGCGGCGGGCGGCGTGGTCCTGTTGCTGGCGCTGCTCGACGGGCTTCTGGCTGGCCCCGTGCGGGTGGAGCACGTGGATGTGCCCGGCGACGCGGAAGTGGGGCAGGATCTGGTGCTGGGGGCCGCAGTGGAGGCAGGGCCGCGCGCGCGCGATGTGCAGGCGCTGCTGGCGCTCGATGCGCGGCTGGCGCCGGGCGGGCGGGTGGCGCTGACATCGATTGGGGAATCGGTTGGGAAATCGATTGCTGGCGGTCCGTCATGGCAGGGGCGGGCCAGCGTGCGGCCTGTGCGGCGCGGGCCGGCCATGGTCGAGGCGCTGTGGCTGCGCTGGACGGGGCCGCTCGGGCTGGGGCACCGGCAGGCGGTGCAGCGGCTGGACGAACCCGTCCATGTCTGGCCCGACATTGCCCCGGTGCGCAGCCCGGCCTTGCAGATGTTCCTGCGCGACGCGGCCTTTGGCCTGATCGCGCGGCGCATTCGCGGCGAGGGGACCGAGTTCGAGGCACTGGCCGACTATGAGCCGGGGATGGACCGCCGCCGGATCGACTGGCGCTCTTCGGCGCGCCATGGCCGCCTGTTCGCCAAGGAATTCGAGACCGAGCGCAACAACCAGATCGTGTTTGCCTTCGATTGCGGGCAGGCGATGAGCGAGCCGATTGCCGGACTGGCCCGGCTCGACCGGGCGATGACCGCCGCGCTCACCACGGCCTGGGTCGCGCTCAAGGCGTTCGACCGGGTGGCGGTCTTCGGGTTTGCCGCGCGGCCCCTCGCGCTTTCGCCGTTCGTGGGCGCCCCGCGCGACTTTGCGCAGCTTCAGCGCAGCGCGGCGGCGCTCGACTATCACATGCAGGAGCCCAATTTCACGTTCGCGATGGCCACGCTCGCCACGCGGCTGCAACGGCGCTCGCTGATCGTGGTCTTTTCCGATTTCACCGATCCGACCGGCGCGCAGATCATGGTCGAGAGCCTCGGGCGGCTGCTCGAACGCCATCGCGTGCTCTTCGTGGTCATGGCCGACGCCGATCTGGCCGGGTTCGCCCATGCGCCCCCGCGTGATCTCGACACGATGGCCCGCGCGGTGACCGCGCAGGCCCTGTTGCGCCAGCGCGCGCTGGTCTTGCAGCAATTGCGCCAGATGGGGGTGAACGTGGTGGAAGCGCCGCACGAGCGGATCGGCACCGCGCTGCTCGATGCTTATCTGGCGATCAAGCGTGAAGGGAGCCTTGGATGATCGGGGAAGGGGTGATCGGGGGCCTGTTTTCCCGCAGGAAGGCGCAGGACGTGGCGGTCGAAGCCGCCGCCTTGCGCTCCGACCGCTTTCGCCAGACGCGCGAGGGCGACTGGCAGCGGCTGGAGGCGATCATCACCCGGATCGAACGCGGGCGGCTGCGTTCGCTGTCCGACGAGGACTTGCTGGCGCTGCCGGTGCTCTATCGCGGGGCCGTCTCGGCGCTGGCCATCGCGCGCGAAACCTCGCTCGATGCGGCGCTGGTCGCCTATCTCGAAGGGCTGGCGCGGCGTGCGTGGTTCGTCGTCTATGGCCCGCGCGAGGGGCTGGGCGCCTGGATGCGGCGGTTCTTTGGCGGCGGGTGGAGCGCGGCGGTGCGCGGGCTGGGCTTCGACCTGCTGATCGCGCTGGCGGTCATGGTGTTGGGCACGGTGATCGGCTGGCTGATGGTGGCCCACGATGTGGACTGGTTTGCCAGCATGATGGGTGGCATGGCCGATGATGTGCGCGTGCCCGGTGCCAGCCGCGCGGCGCTTCATGGCACGCTGTTTGGCCAGCAGGGCCAGACGGGCCTGTCGGTCTTTGCCGCGTTCCTGTTCAGCAACAATGCGCAAGTCACGCTGATGGCCTTTGCGCTGGGCTTTGCCTTTGGCCTGCCGACGCTGCTGGTGCTGATCCACAATACGACCGGGCTGGGCGCGCTGCTCTGGCTCTATCACGGGCAGGGTCTGCTGCTCGACCTGATCGGCTGGCTGGCGATCCACGGGACGACCGAACTGTTCGCGATCCTGCTGGCCGGGGCGGCGGGCCTGCACATCGGGCGGGCCATGGCCTTTCCGGGCGATATGCGGGTGGTCGATGCCGCCGCGCAGGCCGGGCGGCGCGCGGCGCTAGTGATGGTCGGCGTCGTTTTGATGCTGGTGGTGGCCGCGCTTCTCGAAGGGTTCGGGCGGCAACTGGTGAATGCGACGGCGATTCGGCTGGTGATCGGGGGCGTGATGCTGGCGCTGTGGTGCGCCTATTTCTTCGCCTTCGGGCGCGGGCGGGAGCGGGGGGCCTGATGGCGCGGCGTTTGCAACGCGCGGGCTATCGCGCCGATACGCGGCGGGTGCGCACGGTGATCACGCCCGAGGGCGTGCCGCTGGCGTTCACGTTGGGTGCGCGCGGCGCGCGGGCGCTGGCCTTCGGGCTCGATCTGATGATGATCGGGGCCGTGCTCGTCGGTGTTTCGCTGGCGCTTTTCTATATGGCCCGTGCTGCGGGCATGAGCATGGATAACCCGGCCAGCCAGGCGCTGGTGGTGGTGTGGATCATCGTGATGTTCGTCTCGCGCCATGTCTGGTTCCTGCTGTTCGAGCTGGGGCCGCGCGGGGCAACGCCGGGCAAGCGGGTGCTGGGCCTGCGCGTGGCGGCGCGCGATGGCGGGCGGCTGACCAGCGAGGCAGTGGTGGCGCGCAATATCCTGCGCGAGATCGAGATCACCTTGCCCATGATGTTCCTGGGCGATGCCCTGCGGCAGGATGCCGATGCGGGGCTGATGGGCTGGGCCGGGGCGGGCTGGTTCCTGCTGTTCGTGTGCTTCCCGTTCTTCAACCGCGATGCCCTGCGCACGGGGGATCTGGTGGCGGGAACCTGGGTGGTCGAAGCCTCGCGCCACAAGCTGGAGGCCGCGCTCTCGACCGGGGAGGCCGCGCGGCAGGGGCACAGCGCGCTCACGCAGACGACCTATCGCTTTGGCGAGGCCGAACTGGCGGTCTATGGCGAACTGGAATTGCAGGCGCTCGAACGCGTGCTGCGCGAGGACCGGGCCGAGGCGCTGGCGCAAGTGGCCGACGCGATCTGCACCAAGATCGGCTGGACGAGCGGGCGGGGCGACGAGCGGGCGTTCCTCGAAGCCTACTACACCCAGTTGCGTGCCCGCCTCGAAGGGGGCATGCGGCTGGGGCAGCGCAAGGCCGACAAGTATTCCTGAAAACGGGGCTCTCTCTCAGAGCCCGACCCAAAAGTCCTTCGGGTCGGTTTGGCGGGTCTTTTGTGCCACCACGGCGTCGGCTGTTCGCCACGATGCCTCCAGCATCGCTGGG